>JBIISS010000151.1:0-3640 GCA_044340895.1 Microbacteriaceae bacterium | reverse complement strand
GTTCGAACGCGATTTTCCCGGAGCCCATGTTGTGATGCTCGAGCAGAATTACCGCTCGACGCAGAACATATTGAATGCCGCAAACGCTGTCATCGGCAACAACTTCAACCGACAAGAGAAACGGCTGTGGACCGATGGCGGCGACGGCGCCAGGATCATCGGTTTCACCGGCTACTCGGCTCACGACGAAGCCCAGTTTGTCGTCGACGAGATTTCGGCCCTGCACTCGCGTGGCTTGCCGTACAACAACATTGCGGTGTTCTACCGAACAAACTCTCAAACGCGCGCGTTGGAAGAGATCTTCATTCGCTCGGCCCTGCCGTACAAGATTCTCGGCGGCACCAAGTTCTACGAGCGAGCCGAAATCAAAGACGTGATGGGCTATCTCGTCACGGTGGCGAATCCGGCAGATGCTCTCGCGGTTCGACGGATTCTGAATGCGCCTAAGCGTGGAATTGGTCCGGCAACCGAGGCTCAGCTTCAATCGTTCGCCGACCAAAACAGCATCACACTGCGTGAGGCGTTGAGGTTTGCCGACGGCCTGGGTCTGGGCCCCAAGGTCTCAGGTGCGATTCGAAATCTGGATGCGCTACTCACCGAAGCCGAGCACAAAGCCGCCCAGGGCGGTGTGGGCGAGTTGCTCACGATGATTCTCGAACAAACGGGATACGTCGTCGCGCTGCGCGCGACCCGAGACGCGCAAGACGAAGCGCGTGCCGAAAACGTTGAAGAGCTCTTGGCCGTCACCAAGGAATTCGACAAGAACAACCCCGAGAGCACGCTCATTGACTTTCTCACCGAGGTTTCGTTGGTGGCGGCGGCCGACGAACTTGATGATTCGAGCGGGTCGGTCAGCCTCATGACTCTGCACACGGCAAAGGGTCTCGAGTACGACGCGGTATTCATCACGGGCATCGAAGAGGAACTGCTCCCACACCGCATGGCTGCGATGGAACCGGGTGGCGAAGCCGAAGAGCGACGCCTCTTCTATGTGGGCATCACGCGCGCGAGGCTGTTTCTTCATCTGTCGCTCGCCATGCAACGAGCCATGTTTGGCCAGACGAACCTCGCGATGCCGAGTCGCTACCTGCAAGAGATACCCGCTGACCTCATCGACTGGCGCGAGTCTCAGGCGGGAATTGGCGGAGTCGGTCGTGCGATTGGTGGCGGTGCGGGATACGGTTCCGGCGGTTACGCATCGCGCAGCGGCTCCACCTCCGGTTGGCGCGAGCCCGACGCATTACCCGAGCGCCCCAAGACCGAGTGGGCCAATCGCGTGACCAACAAGATGCGCGACAACGGTGACCTTGAACTGGCTGCGGGGGACCGCATCCGTCATGCCGACTTTGGAGACGGACGCGTCAACGAGGTGACCGGCGAAGGGGCCAAGCGCGTGGCGCACTGCACCTTCGACCGTGCGGGCAACAAGAAGTTGCTCATCAAGGTCGCGCCGATTGAAAAGATCTAGCTCGCCTGCAGGTTATGCAGCCACATTGAAAATCGACCCGATCGCATAGGTCACAGCCAGCGCCGCAGCGCCACCGACAACCACACGGGCGATTGATCGAGGTATCGGGCTTCCGCCGATATAGGCTCCGACCCCGCCCGTAATGGCGAGCATGACAAGTACGGAGACGAACGTTGCGGGAATTCGCCACTCGACCGGCGCAAGCAACACCGTCACGATGGGAAGAATCGAGCCGACCAAAAATGACAACGCCGACGACATCGCTGCGTGCCACGGGTTGGTCAGATGCTCTTCAGAAATGTGCAGCTCTGCCTCGAGGTGAGCCTTCAGCACGTCGTGCTTGGTGAGTTCCTCGGCAACCGTACGGGCAGTTTTCTTGGAGAGACCCTTTGCCTCATAGATTGAGACGAGCTCTTCGAATTCCTGCTCGGGCATCTCTTCGAGCTCACGCTTTTCAAGATTGATGAGTGCGCGTTCGCTGTCGCGCTGGCTGCTGACCGACACGTATTCCCCGAGAGCCATCGATGTCGCGCCGGCAGCCACGCTGGCGATTCCAGCAATCAGAAGCGCACCGGAGTCGGTCGTCGCAGCGGCAACGCCGACGAGCAAAGCAGCAACAGAAACGATGCCGTCATTGGCACCGAGAACTCCGGCACGCAGCCAGTTCAGTTTCGAGGCGAACGCAAGATTGTGCGGTTCAAAGTCGTCTTTAGCCATAGCCCCAAGCCAACCACACGTGCGCGCAAACCGACTAAAGTCGAAGCAGTAAATATCTCGATATCAAGATACTTTTTTGTAAGGACACCTCGTGGATTTATACGAATATCAAGCACGTGATCTTTTTGAGAGCTACGGAGTCCCTGTTTTGGCGGGAATCGTCGCCGATACTCCAGCAGAAGCTCGGGTCGCTGCCGAAAAACTCGGCGGCGTTGTCGTCGTCAAGGCCCAGGTAAAGATGGGTGGCCGCGGCAAGGCCGGCGGTGTCAAGGTTGCAAAAACACCCGACGAAGCTGAAGCCGCCGCCGAGGCGATTCTTGGCCTCGACATCAAGGGGCACATCGTGAAGCGCGTGATGGTCGCCGCGGGTGCCCGAATCGCTCAGGAGTACTACTTCTCGGTGCTGCTCGATCGGGCAAACCGGTCGTACCTCTCGCTCACCAGCTTCGAAGGAGGCATGGACATCGAGCAGCTCGCGGTGGAGAAGCCCGAAGCGCTCGCTCGAGTTGACGTGAACCCAGCAGATGGCCTCACTTTGGCCAAGGCCAAGGAAATTGCCATTGCGGCGAGTTTCCCCGCCGAACTCGTCGACAAGGTTGCTCCCGTATTCGTGAAGCTCTACGAGGTGTACACCGGCGAGGATGCCACGCTCGTTGAGGTAAACCCTCTCGTGCTCACCGAGGACGGCGACGTGATTGCCCTCGACGGGAAAATCTCGCTCGACGAGAACGCAGCTTTCCGTCACCCGAATCACGAGGCACTTGAAGACAAGGCCGCCGCTGATCCTCTCGAGGCCAAGGCGAAGGCCATGGACCTCAATTACGTCAAGCTCGACGGCGAAGTGGGAATCATCGGAAACGGGGCCGGTCTCGTCATGAGCACGCTCGACGTCGTTGCGTACGCGGGCGAAAACCACGGGGGTGTGAAGCCCGCCAACTTCCTCGACATCGGCGGCGGAGCTTCTGCCGAGGTGATGGCAGCCGGACTCGATGTGATTCTTGGTGACGCTCAAGTAAAGAGTGTCTTCGTGAACGTCTTCGGTGGCATCACGGCGTGTGACGCCGTCGCCAACGGAATCGTCAAGGCCCTCGAGATGCTCGGCTCGGCCGCAACGAAGCCACTCGTGGTGCGCCTCGATGGCAACAACGTCGACGAGGGTCGGCGCATCCTTACCGAAGCCAACCACCCGCTTGTCACGCTCGCCACCGGCATGGATGAGGGCGCGGACAAGGCCGCCGAGCTGGCTGCCCGCTAGACACCACGGACGACAGGACCAAAACGACATGTCAATCTTTCTGAACAAAGACTCCAAGGTCATCGTGCAGGGCATCACCGGCGCAGAAGGCTCGAAGCACACCGCACGTATGCTCGCTGCGGGCACTCAGGTTGTCGGTGGCGTGAACGCGCGCAAGGCCGGCACAACGGTCACGCACGGTGACGTTGAACTGCCTGTGT
>JBIISS010000150.1:0-3663 GCA_044340895.1 Microbacteriaceae bacterium | reverse complement strand
TCGACGTTGCCGCCAAGGCCGACGAATACGAGCGCGCGACGGCCTGCACGATTTTCTGTTGAGCGCCGCAGACGAGTAGTCTTTATCAGCGCAGTTGCCCGAGAATCCGTTTTGGGGTGGTTGTGCGACTGGCGAGTTACCCAAGCGGCCAAAGGGATCTGACTGTAAATCAGACTGCTCTGCATTCGGGGGTTCGAATCCCTCACTCGCCACAAAATCAGTGAGCCCCCTTTGCGGGGGGCTTTTCTGATTTTGTGGTTCGTTCGATGGGCATTCGAAACCGGGGTTCGTTGGGCCCCTGTTTGGAGCGAGGCATCGCCTCGCCAACAGGGACCCTCACTCGCCACAAATAAAAAAAGTCCCCATTGTGGGGGCTTTTCTTATTTGTTGGCCGGATTGAGTGAATTCGAACCCGGGTTCTTGGCGCCGCGGCGTTTGCGAAGCTACGCTTCGCGCCGCGGACCCTCACTCGCCACCATTTCTTAGGCAACACTCGCGGTATGCCGCAACAGCTCCAAGAACGCATCACTTGCGGGCGCCTGGCGGGCCGCATCCCTTCGTACCGTGTAGATCGTGCGCTCGGGCCGGGACTCGAGCCGTACCATGTGCGACTCCGATGCTCGGCCGCGAAGCAGAAGCGTCGGGATGAGCGCAACTGCGTTTCCTGTCTCGACGAGCTGGATGTGCGCCTGCAGGTCTGCAGTCTCAAATCGAACGTCTGGCTCAAAGCCCGCAGTTCGACAGGTGAGTTCCGCGAAATGACGTGACGCCGTACCCGGTGGTTCCATCACCCAGGGCAATTCGGCAGCCTCGTCGAGCTGCAAAATCGAGGAACCCGGAGGGGTCGCAAGTTGAATCTCATCCTTGAGTAAGTCATCGCGGTTGAGGCCCGGCTGGGTAGGTCTTGAATGAGCCGGGTATTCCTCGGCAATCACGATGTCGAACTCTCGCGACCACGCGCCTCGCACCGCCTCGGCAGGTTCTTTCTGAACGACTTCGACGCGAACATCTGGGTGCCGTCTTGTCATTTCCCGAAGCGTGGTTGGTATGAGGGCGAGTGCTGCCGATTGAAATACGGCCACTCGCACCGTGCCACTGACGGTGTCATGAAAATGGAGAAGTTCGGTTTCGGTGCGTTCGAGAATGTCGGCGAGTTCAGCTGCGGACTCGACGAGCAGAAGCGCTTGGGGTGTGAGCTGTACGCCTCGACCGACCCGACGGATCAATGGCTGCTTTACTTCTCGTTCGAGTTGCGCGATTTGTTGCGATATCGCCGATGAACTGAAGTTGAGGGCTTCGGCAACGGCAGCCATCGATCCGCGCATGTGGAGCTCGCGCAGGATGAGAAGGCGGTTCACGTCGAGCATGCAAATCCTTAAGTCGTACTGAAGATTATTGGCAACTTATCATCGCTTTTACTTTGCGATTGGTTTTGCCATTCTCTTGCCATGGCAAAGAAATCAACCACCCCCTCCGCTGGCCCTTCGGCAGATTCGGTCGACCCCAAACTTCAAGACGACGTTGTCGCCCTCGTTCGCCAGTGGTTGCGTGAAGCCGAGGCGATCAAAGTCGACGCGTCTGGCGCACGACTCGCAGGCGTGCTGAGAGACCCATCTGGGCTCGAATTCACGGTTGGCTTCGTCGACGGCGTTGTTCGCCCTGAAGACCTAATGGTGGCCGCCAAAAACCTGCGCCACATCGCGCCGCAGGTTCCCCGTTTCTTGCCCGCAGCCATGCGTGGCGCGGTTCACCTCGGCGGGGCGATTGCTCCCGTCTTGCCGGGCATCGTTGTGCCAATTGCCCGCCGCGTTCTTCGAAACATGGTGGGACACCTGATTATTGATGCGACCGAGGCGAAGCTTGGGCCCGCGATTGCAAAAATCAAGGGCGATGGCATTCGTCTCAACATGAATCTGCTGGGCGAGGCCGTGCTTGGTAAAGGCGAAGCGAACCGTCGCCTGGCTGGTACGACTCGCCTTCTCGAGCGTGAGGACGTGGACTACGTCTCGCTCAAGGTGTCGTCCTCGGTGGCACCGCACAACCCGTGGGCCTTCGATCACTCGGTTGAAGACATCGTTGCGGAACTCACTCCGCTTTTCGCAAAGGCCGCAGCTGCGACGCCTGCCAAGTTCATCAATCTCGACATGGAGGAGTACAAAGACCTCGACCTGACGATTGCCGTCTTCACACGAATTCTCGACAAGCCCGAATTCTCTCAACTAGAGGCGGGCATCGTGTTGCAGGCCTATTTGCCGGATGCCCTTGGAGCGATGATTCGCCTGCAGGCCTGGAGCGCCGCACGACGGGCCCGTGGTGGTGCGGGCATCAAGGTGCGCCTCGTCAAAGGCGCAAACCTGCCGATGGAACAGGTTGAGGCGAGCATCCACGGTTGGCCACTCGCTACGTGGCACACCAAGCTCGAGAGCGACATCAACTACAAGCGTGTGGTCGACTACGCCCTGCACCCCGACCGCATCAGGAACATCCGCCTCGGAATCGCCGGCCACAATCTGTTTGACGTTGCCTACTCGTGGTTGCTAGCGGGCAGGCGGGGTGTGCGTGATGGCATCGAATTCGAAATGCTTCTCGGCATGGCCCAAGGGCAGGCTGCCGCCGTGCGCAATACGGTCGGTTCGTTGCTTCTTTATACGCCCGTCGTTTCGCCAGCAGAATTCGACGTCGCAATCGCATATTTGATTCGCAGGCTCGAAGAAGGTGCGTCGAGCGACAACTTCATGTCGGCTGTCTTCGAACTCGATAAAAACGAGCAACTCTTTCGTCGTGAACGCGAACGCTTCATCGCTTCGGTCAACGGACTCGACGGGCGAATCCCAACGACACACAAAATAGCCGATCGATTCGCGGTCGTTGCGAGGCCCGCATTCGGTTGTTTTGAGAACACCCCGGACACCGACCCGTCGGTCGCGACAAACCGTGAGTGGGCAAGCGAGATTCTCACCCGGGTGCCGGAGTCGCAAATCGGCATCGATCTAGTTCGAGCGGCGATCGTCGAAACTGAAGACGAGCTCACAAAGCGCATCGGTATCGCTAAGGAGGCCGCCCCCGCCTGGGCTCGCATGGGCGGTGATGCGCGCGCCAAAATTTTGCATAAGGCGGGCGATCTTCTGGAGGCGCGCCGCGGCGAGTTTCTCGAGGTGGCCGCATCTGAAGCCGGAAAGACGGTTGATCAGCTCGACCCGGAAGTCTCAGAGGCCGTTGACTTTGCTCACTATTATGCCGAGCGCGCGCGCGAACTCGACGGCATCGATGGCGCAAGGTTCATTCCAGCTCAACTGACGGTCATTACTCCGCCGTGGAACTTTCCCGTTGCGATTCCTGCGGGTGGGGTCATCGCCGCGCTCGCAGCAGGATCGGCCGTTGTGTTCAAGCCAGCTACTCTCACGGCGCGGTGCGGAGCGCTAGTTGCTGAGACGCTGTGGCAGGCGGGAGTTCCGCGAGAAGTCTTGCAATTTGTGCAAACCCCGAACCGGGCCGTCGCGTCGGCGCTCATCGCCAATAACGACGTAGACCGCGTGATTCTCACGGGCGCCTACGAAACTGCGGAGTTGTTCCGTTCGTTGCGTCACGACCTGCCGTTGCTCGCCGAGACGAGCGGTAAGAACGCAATCGTTGTAACGCCATCGGCCGACCTCGATCTGGCAG
>JBIISS010000237.1:0-3666 GCA_044340895.1 Microbacteriaceae bacterium | reverse complement strand
GAAGAGCTCGGGCCCTACGGATTCGCACAAGCGCTTCGTGCGCAAACCGCGGTCGCAGTGACAGACACCACTTTCCGGGATGCGCACCAGTCGTTGCTTGCAACGCGCGTGCGCACCCGCGACTTAGTCGACGTCGCGCCCTACGTTGCACGGCTGATGCCCCAGCTCTTGTCGGTTGAGGCATGGGGCGGGGCGACCTATGACGTCGCCCTTCGATTCTTGGCCGAAGATCCGTGGGAGCGCCTCGACAAACTCCGCGCGAGTTTGCCCAACGTTGCAATTCAGATGTTGCTGCGCGGACGAAACACTGTCGGTTACACGCCGTACCCGACGGCTGTGACGGACGCATTCGTTGACGAGGCGAGCCGTTCGGGCATTGACATCTTTCGCATATTTGACGCGTTGAACGACGTTGGCCAGATGCGACCCGCTATTGATGCTGTGCTGGCCACGAACCGGTCGGTTGCCGAAGTGGGTGTCTGCTACACCGGCAATCTTTTGAGTCCGAGCGAGACAAAGTTCACTCTCGATTACTACTTGAAGCTTGCAGAGCAAATTGTTGCCTCGGGTGCGCACATCATCGCGATCAAGGACATGGCTGGCTTGCTTCGTCCGGCCGCTGCGGCCAAGTTGGTTTCGGCCCTGCGTAGTCGGTTCGACCTGCCCGTGCACGTTCACACGCACGATACGGCTGGCGGTCAGCTCGCGACGTTGCTTGCGGCAATTCAGGCTGGCGCTGACGCCGTAGACACCGCGAGTGCCCCGATGTCGGGTACTACGAGCCAACCGTCGATGTCTGCTCTCGTTGCAGCTCTTGACGACACCGAAAAGCAAACCGGTCTCGACCTTGACGCTGTCTGCTCGTTGGAGCCCTACTGGGAGGCGGTGCGTCAGCTTTACCGTCCCTTCGAATCAGGGCTCCCGGCCCCGACTGGGCGCGTCTACCATCACGAGATTCCCGGAGGGCAACTGTCGAACCTCCGTCAGCAAGCGATCGCATTGGGTCTTTCAGAGCGATTCGAACTCATTGAAGATATGTATGCGGCAGCAGATCGAATCCTGGGCCGTATCCCTAAAGTGACACCGTCATCAAAGGTCGTCGGGGATTTAGCCCTGCACCTCGCAGCCGTCAATGCGGACCCAGAAGACTTCGAGGCGAACCCTCAGAACTATGACATCCCGGATTCCGTTGTTGCATTCATGGCTGGTGAACTCGGTGAACTTCCGGGGGGATGGCCGGAGCCATTCCGCTCTAAGGTGCTGGCCGGACGTGACCGCAAGGTCGAAGTTGCGCAACTGTCGCCGCAAGACGCTGAATCAATTAGCCACCCCGGTCTGCTCCGGCGATCGACTCTGAATCGTCTCTTGTTTGAAGCACCGACGCAGCACTTCGACTCGATGCGAGAAACGTATGGAGATTTGTCGGTGCTCGACACGGTCGATTACCTATACGGACTTGAACCCGGTGTCGAACACGTCGTGCAGATCTCCTCAGGCGTGCGCCTGTATGTCGGGCTCGAAGCAATCGGCGCACCCGACGACAAGGGGATGAGAACCGTGATGGCGACCATGAACGGTCAACTTCGTCCGGTTTTCGTTCGAGATCGATCAATTTCCGTTGACTCGATATCGGCCGAAAAGGCAGACCCAAACAACGCGGGCCACATCGCTGCGCCATTCTCCGGCGCCGTCACAACGAAGGTGACCGAAGGAATGACCGTTGCACCGGGAGAACCCATCGCCACTATTGAAGCCATGAAGATGGAGGCGGCGATTACGTCTCCCATAGCGGGTACTGTGGAACGTGTAGCCGTTCGGGGGACCGCGCAAGTAGAGTCGGGCGACCTTTTGGTCGTCATTAGAACAAAAGCGTAATCTTGAACGGATAACGGATACGGAAACGGAACACGATCATTAAGAAGAAATCGACTGACGAGGCACAATCATCGGGACGCGCACCAGCACGCGCGACGGGTCGCCGTGCAGCACCCGCTCGAGAAGAAATCACCATTGACCCTCAGGCGGCAGTATCTGTGTCGACGACGGAAATTGTCATCCCGGTGACTACAGGTGAAACCCCGATTCAGGTGCCCGTTGACGGGCCAGCCATGCCGTCGCGACGCGACCGCAAGTCGGGTGAAACTTCCGTTCACCCCGAACCGGTTTCGCTATTGACCCCCGATCGCGTGCTCGACCTTGACCCGGTGTATGACGTTCCGACAGAGGGCTTCAACCGTTTCTTGTACAAGTCGACGTTTGGTCTCGTCAACCGTGGTGACTCGATGTCGGTTCGTCATCGTAAGGCCATTGACCTCAGCATTGGACGCAATGTAGGTAGCGGTGGCCCGCGTTTCATTGCCATTCTCACCCGAAAGGGCGGTGTCGGAAAGACAACCGTGACGACCCTGCTCGGCATGGCCCTGGCTCGGGTTCGCGAGGACCGCGTCATTGCCATTGACGCTAACCCCGACCGTGGAACGCTCGCGGAACGTTTCGTTCGAGGTAGTCAGTTCACGGTTCGCGACGTTGTCAACAAGGCAGCAACAATTTCAACGTTCACCGATTTCTCCAACTTCATCACGCGCGACAAATCGCGCATCGATGTTCTTGCGTCAGACACTGACCCGTTGCTCTCGGAGGCTTTTGACGAGAACGACTTCAACGTCGTCGCCGACATGGTCTCTCGTTATTACTCGATTGCACTTGTTGACTGTGGAACGGGCATCGTTCACTCGGTGATGCGCGCGACCCTTCAACGAGCCGACGCTGTCGTTGTGGTCTCGGGTGGAAGTTTCGACGAATCGCGTCTGGCCGCGGAAACGCTGACCTGGTTGGATGCAAACGGATACAGCAATCTTGTGCGCAATGCGATTGTGACCATTAACACGGCGACTCAGGGCACAAACATCGTCAAGCTTGAAGAGATCGAGGCACACTTCCGCTCACGCGTTCGTGATGTGGTTCGAATTCCTTACGACCCACTTCTCGCCGCCGGCTCCGTCATCGATTTCGATAAGTTGCGCCCGGTCACGCAGGAAGCTGCGCGATTGCTGGCTGCCCTCGTCGTCGACGGACTTCAAGACAACTAATTCGCGTTACCGTGGAACGGCCGATTCGGATCTTTGGTGATCCGGTCTTGAAGACTCGTGCAGATGAAATTGACGCCATTGACGAGAACGTGCGCGGCCTCGTCAAGGACCTGATGGATTCGGTCGCATTGCCTGGGCGCGCCGGAGTTGCAGCGACTCAAATCGGGGTTGGACTTCGGGCATTCAGCTACAGCGTTGACGGTGACGTCGGTTATGTGCTGAACCCTGTCATTGACGCTGTGGATGGTGAGCTCGAGCTCGTCGACGAAGGCTGCCTTTCGGTACCCGGCCTGTGGTTCAAGACTCCGAGGTATCCCTTTGCCCGGGTGCGCGGAACCGATGTCGACGGCAACGTCATCTTCGTTGAGGGCACAGGTTTAATGGCCCAAGCACTCCAGCACGAGACGGACCATCTAGATGGCATGCTCTACCTTGACCGCCTCGAGCCTGAAACACGACGTGAAGCGATGAAGCAAGTCAGAGAATCCGACTGGTTCTGACAGAGACTTCGAACTAGGAGCCCGTCGTTTCAATCGAACCGGTCGTCGAGTGTGACGATGCGTAGATTTCGGTGATC
>JBIISS010000149.1:0-3682 GCA_044340895.1 Microbacteriaceae bacterium | reverse complement strand
TTTGATTTACCCGAATCCGAGCTCGTCTTCAGCGAGAAGGATGCGAAAGCTCCCACTCTCGCCGAAGCCCGCGATCTCGGACTGCTGCCCACGTACGACGAGTGTCTCGCCTGGTACGCGAGTCTTGACACCGGAAAGTAGAACATCATGCGCGGGATTATTCTTGCCGGCGGTTCCGGCACACGCTTGTGGCCCATAACGAAGGGCATCTCGAAACAGCTCATGCCCATCTACGACAAGCCGATGGTCTACTACCCGCTCTCGACGCTGATGATGGCCGGCATCAATGAAGTGCTCGTCATCACAACGCCGGAGTACAACGATCAGTTCCGCGCGTTGCTCGGCGACGGGTCCGCTTTGGGAATGCGTATCGAGTACGCGAGCCAGCCGTCACCCGACGGCCTCGCGCAGGCGTTCATCATTGGCGAAGAGTTCATCGGCGAGGAGTCGGTCGCGCTCGTGCTGGGCGACAACATCTTTCACGGAGCCGGGCTTGGCGGGGCGTTGCGTGGCAATGCCGACATCGACGGTGCGTTGATCTTCGCGTACCACGTTGCCGAGCCGAGCGCGTATGGCGTCGTCGAGTTCGACGACAGCTACAAGGCCATCTCGATTGAAGAGAAACCATCCGCACCGAAGAGCAACTACGCAGTGCCCGGTCTCTACTTTTATGACAACCAGGTCATTGAGATCGCAAAGGGCATCACGCCGAGTGCGCGTGGCGAACTCGAGATCAGTTCTGTCAACGACCGCTACTTGCAGCAGGGAAATCTCGCGGTTCAGGTTCTCGACCGCGGAACCGCGTGGCTCGACACCGGAACGTTTGAGTCGATGATGCAGGCGAGCGAATACGTGAAGGTCATCGAAGACCGACAAGGCCACAAGATTGGGTGCATCGAAGAGATTGCGTGGCGCAACGGCTGGATCACCTCAGCCGAGCTGTCCGCATTGGCCACACCCCTCGAGAAGAGTGGCTACGGACTCTACCTCAGTCGCCTTGCCGCGGCGGGTGACCCGAAGGCACCGTGAGCGTGACTGTGTCGTCAGGTGTGCTCGGCCACGCAGGCGCTCGCCGACGCGTGCTCGTGATTACGGGCGACCCGATTGCCCCCGCGATGGCGGGGCCGGGCATCCGGGCCTGCGAGCTTGCTCGCGTGTTGTCAGCGACGATGGATGTTCGCGTTGCCTCACTCGCGAGCGTCGAGCCTGTCGACTTTCCGTTTGAGGTTGTGGTGGCTCACCGCACAAAGTTGATTAGGCACGTGGACTGGGCCGACGTGCTCGTTGTGCAGGGATTTGTCATGGCGTTGAATCCGTGGCTGGCCAAGACGAACAAGGTCATCGTTGCGGATCTCTATGATCCGATGCACTTCGAGCACCTCGAAGATGCGCGCTCGCTCGCGTTGCGCGCGGCAACACGCGAGGTTGACCAGACTCTTGCGGCACTCACGGGGCAACTTCGTCGTGCGGATTTCTTTATCTGCGCATCCGAAAAGCAACGCGACATGTGGCTCGGTCACCTCGCCGCCGTGGGTCGAATCAACCCGTTCACCTACGCGGCCGATGACACCCTGCGAAATCTGATCGACGTGGTGCCGTTTGGAATTTCCGACGAGAAAATGTCACCCACGGCACACGGAATCAAGGGCGTCGTCGACGGCATCAGCGCTAACGACAAAGTCGTGTTGTGGGGCGGGGGCATCTACAACTGGTTCGACCCGCTCACACTTATTCGCGCGATGGCCAAGATTGCAACCAAACGTAACCGAGACACCACGTCGGGCAAGCGCGAGCCGAACACGCGCCTGTTCTTTTTGGGTGTCGCACACCCGAACACCGATGTTGCCGCACTCGACATGGTGACCCGTGCGCGCGCCCTGTCGGACGAACTTGGACTTACCGGCACGACGGTGTTCTTCAACGAAACGTGGGTTCCCTACGCCGAACGGGCGAACTACTTGGCCGACGCTGACCTCGGCGTGAGCACGCACCTCGAGCACCTCGAGACCGCGTTCAGCTTTCGCACGCGCATCCTCGATTACCTGTGGGCTGGTCTGCCGGTGGTGTCGACCGCGGGTGACGCGTTTGCCGACATCATCGAATGGTCGGGTGCCGGCCTTGTCGTGCCCGAACGAGACGTGGATGCCCTGAGCGACGCGCTCGAGACACTCCTCTTCACCAATGCTGGAACCACCGCTGCGAAGGCCGCGCACAAACTCAGCACCTCGTTCCTGTGGTCGACCGTGGCGAAGCCACTCGTCGACTTCTGTCAAACGGCGACTCCGGCTGCTGACCGCGCCGTTCGTCTCCGGGCGATTCCCTCCCGCTTCGTGGCACCGTCGTGGCTTGCCGGAAAGATTCGAGGGGCACGGGCTGCGTGGCAACGGGGCGGGCTCACCGGCGTCGCACGTCGCCTTTCGGGCAAGTAGCTCACGCCCAAATCGAGCCCACCATCAAGTTGGCGCGGTAACCTCAAGCCATGACTCTGCCAAGCTGGTTTGCGCGCGTGCGCTGGATTGTCTTGCTTCCCGTGGCCTTGTTTTTGGGACTCGGAGCGTGGGCACTGGCGTCGCCCATCGGCGCAAGCCCGGACGATGATTTTCACCTCGCAAGCATTTGGTGCGCAGGAGGTGACCGCGCCGGTTTGTGCGCTCCGGGTGACACGCCGACGGAGCGAACTGTCGATTCATCGCTGGTGAGCTCCGCCTGCTTCGCATATGACCCGACCGTCAGCGCCAGCTGCCAAGCCTCACTTGGCCTCTTTGAAGCCGGCACTCCGACGGTTTCGACAGACCGCGGTTCGTTCTCGAGCAACTATCCACCGGTGTTCTACGCGGTAATGAATTGGTTTGCGTCACCAGACATCGAGCTTTCGGCGATGATCATGCGTTTTGTGAACATTCTGTTCTTCATCGGGTCAGGAATCGCGTTGTGGTTCTTGCTTCCGCGGGAGAACCGTCGCACGTTGCTGTTGATGTGGGCGGTAACTACCGTTCCACTGGGACTCTCGCTCATCGCGTCGAACAACCCCAGTTCCTGGGCCATCACCGGCGTGCCGACGGCGTGGTTTGCGTTGTATGGGTTCTTGAAGAAACCGGAGAGCGCCAATGCCGATGGGCGCCGTGAAAGCGAATGGTCGCCCCGCCGCATCGCTCTGGCTGCGGTCTTCGCCATTGAGGCTTTCCTCGCTTCGGGAGCCCGAGGAGACGCGGCGCTGTACACAATCATCGGCTCAGCCGTCGCGGTCGCACTCACATGGCGCCGCTCGCGTGATTACGCGTACGCACTGGTCGTGCCGGCCGTACTTGCGGTTGTGTCGTCCCTCTTCTTCTTGCTCTCGGGTCAATCCGCCGTCGCGGCGCAGGGATTGTCGAGCAGTGAGACCAGTGAGATTGTTGCCCAGAACCCGCGCACCGGGCTCGGCGTGCTCGCGGTCAACATTGCTCAACTTCCGTTCTTGTGGGTCGGTGCATTCGGTAACTGGGGACTCGGATGGCTTGACACCGAGATGCCGGCAATCGTCTGGGCGGCGGCGGCCGGCGTAGCTGTCGCAATCCTCTTTTTCGCTTTGGGCAAGTCAAATCGCACGCGCGTCTGGACGGCTGCCGCCGTCGGTGGTCTCACGGCGCTCATCCCGCTCTATGTTCTGCAACGTTCCCTGAGCTATGTGGGCGAGCAGGTG
>JBIISS010000239.1:0-12678 GCA_044340895.1 Microbacteriaceae bacterium | reverse complement strand
CTGTCGGGATGAAGAGGAACGCCAGGATGAGCAGGCCGATGACCTTGTGGCCGGGAAACCGGTACCGGGCGAGGCTGTATCCGGCGAGCGCCGCGACCGCCACGGAGAGCGCCGTCGAGGTCACGCTATACACGATCGAGTTGATGAGGTAGCGACTGAAACTCGCGCTGTCCCACGCGCGGGCGAAATTGTCGAGGACCCAGTTCATCGGCCACAGCCGGTAGCCCGCCGAGTACATCTCCTGCGAGCTCTTGAAGGCCGAGAATACGGGCCAGAGGAAGGGGTAGAGCCAGATGAACGACAGCACGAGCATGGCGATGATCAGGATCACCTCGCGCACGCGGATGCGGCGGCCTGTTCTGATGCGAGTCGCACTCTTGGTGCGACTCACACGCTCGATGCGGCTCATACCCCGTACTCCTTGCGCTTGGCCTGCGCTCGCGACACGACTCTCCCGATGAGGGCGTACAGGGCGAGAACTGTGATTCCGAAGATGGACGCCGCGGCGCTTGCCGGCCCGAACTGGGCCAGCGCGTGCGCGAAGCCCTTGTCGTAGACGTAGTAGTTGACGACGAACGTCGAGTTCCCCGGCCCGCCACCGGTGAGGATCTGCACCCAGTCGAAGATGTTGAACGACCAGATCAGACCCAGCGAGGCGATGATGACCGCCATCGGGCGAATGAGCGGGAGGGTGATGTGCCAGATGCGCCGCCAGCCGTTGGCGCCGTCGACCTGTGCGGCCTCGTACAGGCTCTGCGGCACGAGCTGGAGGGCGGCCATCCAGAAGATCACGTACTGGCCCATGATCTGCCAGGTCGAGATCACGGCGATCGTCGTAAAGGCGATGGGCGGTGAGGAGAGGAAGTCGATGGGCTTGTCGACAGCGTGGACGGCCAGCAACGCCTCGTTGATCGCACCGTTGTTGGGGTTCAGGAGGTAGAAGAACACCATCGCGACTATCGAGGGCGGCATGAGCCACGGCAGGAAGAACACCATGCGGAAGAAGCCGCGCATGCGCAGCCAGGGCTGCACGAGGAGAACGGCGATGAGGAACGAGAGCGGGAGTTTGATCAGCGTCTGGCCGATCGTGAAGAGCCACGTATTCAGGTAGGACTGCTGGAACACCGGGTCTTGGGCGACGAAGCTGAAGTTGTCGAAGCCCACCATCGGCGAGTCGGCGAGGTCGCCGATGCCGTTGTAGTCGAAGAAGCTGAATTGCACGGTGCGCAGCAGCGGCCAGATCGTGAAGGCGATGAAGAGCACGAGGAACGGGATCAGGGCCAGATAGACCCAGAACAGTTCCCGCTTGCGAACCGGGATTCCGGCGACTGTTGTAGCGCGAGGCATGAGGAATGGTGTCCGGACTCTGGGACGAGTGCTCGTCGCGATGGGCCGCAACGCGGACCCCCGAAACCGGGGGGCCGCGTTGCGAGGGGTTTTGTGACTCACTACTGCCCTGAGCCGTTGTCGAACGGGGTTACCCCGTCCCACGACGCCTCCTTGAAGCAGTCGGTCGAGACGTCGAGGCCGTCGGCGGCCTCGGCATCGAGGGCATCCTTAAATATCTGGTTCTGCTGCTCGACGATGGGCTTGGCGATCTTGAGCCAGTCCCCGCCGTTGATCAGGTACTCGCCGACAGCGCCGTACACCCACGTCGGCCGGATGTTGTCCACGGCCAGCAGGGCCTGGGACTTTGCGAGGTCCGGGCACTTCAGCGCGGGCTGAGGCGCGATGACGTGCTCGTCGGGGCTGAGTGCGAACAGGTCGCGGATGGGGCTGTCCTCAGGCACCCACTCGACTACCTTGTCAGCGTCGGCCCAAGGCAGTACGTCGAAGCCCTTCTCGCTGAACGCCTGCGTGTACCAGCCGTCCGGACGGGTGATCCACTCGAGGAACTGGGTGGCCTCCTTCGGGTGCTCGCTCTGCGCGCTGATGAAGGTCTCGGGCAGGGGCGGACCCTGGCCGATGCGGCCGATGTAGCCGTCCGGGCCGGCACCGTTCTTGCCCGGGGGAAGTGCGACTCCGAAGTTGTCGAACTCGAACGAGCCGGGGAAGACAGTCGACATCCAGCCGCCGTCGAAGTAGAACGCTGCATCGCCGTTGGCGACCGCCTGGCGGGCGGCAACCTTGTCGTACCCGCCGGGGACCACCCAGCCGTTCTCGTAGAGCGAGCGCAGGTACTCGACCGCGTCGACGAACTCCGGGTCGGTGATCTGCGAAAAGTCGCCCTTCTTCACGGACGCGCCGCCGGGGCGGTATCCCGTCATGTTCACCGACACGAAGGTCGTGAGGAGCCTGTCGATCTCCTCCGGCCCCTGGGTCGGGACGGCGAGGCAGCTCTTGCCGACGGCGGCGATCGCCTCGCACGCGGCCGTGAAGTCGTCCCAACTCTGAGGAACGTCGTCAGTCAGGCCGACCTGGTCGACCACGTCGCGGTTGTAGTACATGTAGCCATAACCGGCGGCGCCGGTCGACGGCGGGCGCGGAACCGTGTAGTACTCGCCGTCGCGGCTGTACGTCGGCTCGGCGAGGTCGGACGTTCCCGTGAACCGGGACGCGAAGTCATCCGGGAGGACGCTCTTGTCCAGCGGCTGTGCCCACTCGTTGGCAAGGACGTCGCTGAGCTCGAAGTAGTCGCCCGCCGACGGGAACGTGTAGACGAAGATGTCGGGCGCGTTCTTGCTGCGGAATGACAGGGGCAGTGCCTGCTTGTAGTCATCCTCGGTGAGCGCCTCGGGCACCACCGTGATGTTCGGGTACTCCTTGTGGAACTCTGCAGCCGCCTCCTGGAAGAACTCTAGGCGCTCCTGGCTGTAGGTTGCCCAGCGAAGGGTCACCTCCTCGGCCTCGGTGCTGCTCGGGGTCGCGCAGCCGACCAAGCTGACCAGCGCCGCGGCTGCTGTGAGCCCCGCCGCCACTTTCACTCTTGCTCTCAATTTATGCCTCCTAGTGCGTCATATCCGAGGCCGCACCCTTGCGCGCCATCGGTCCAGTAATGCTTTTCTGAAAGGTACAGGGAGGGGGGCGCCGTGTCAAGCGCGGCGACGAATCGGGGGCCAGCGCGCTAGGCGCGGACCCTCGCCGGGCCGGTTGAGTCACGCACGACGAGCCGTATCTCGAGCTTCTCCTGCGAGACATGGCCCTCCCGGGCGGCGATTCCCAGGCGCAGGGCTGCCGCGCCCATCTCCTGCAGCGGAAGCCTCACTGTGGTGAGCGACGGCACGAGGTCGCGCGCCACCCAGATGTCGTTGCACCCCACCACGGAGAGGTCGGCGGGCACCTGCCTGCCGTTCTCCCGCAGCCACGAAATAGCCCCCGTCGCCATCTGGTCGGCAGTGCCGACCAGCGCCGTGAGGTCCGGATGGTCCCGCAACATCGGACCCGTGGCCTCCCACCCGCCGTTGCGGGTCGGTGTGATCTCGCGAACGACGAGCCTGTCGCCGAAAACACTCCGAAGGCCTTCGACTCGGTCGACGGTCGACGTCAGGTCCATCGAGCCGGCGAGAACTCCGACATCCTGATGACCGAGATCGCGGAGGTGCTCGCCTATGAGCCTGCCGGCCTCCACGTTGTCGACGTACACGGTGGGCAGCTCGAGCCCAAGGGCGTGGCGGCCGACGGTCACTACGGACTCGCCGGCCTCGCGTGCGGCGGTCAGAGCGAGGGTCATGGCCTCGCCGTACTCGGCCTGCACGAGCCCGGATCCGGCGAGGATCGCAATGCCGACGCGGTGCGCGCGCAGCGCCCGGAAAGCGTCGAGCTCGTGGCGGAGCGAGCGGTGCGTGTTGACCACGGTGACCATGTACTGGAGTTCAGTCGCGACTGCCTGCAGCCCGTCGATCATCTCCGAGAAGTACGGGTCGCCCACATCTCCGACGACGACCCCCACCGCACGGGGGTTGCCCAGGAGCAGCCCCTGGGCCTGCGCATTCGGGATGTACTTGAGCTCGTTGGCCGAGGCTTCGACCCTGCGGCGCATCTCCTCGTTGACCGGATACTCGCTGCCCGAGAGCACGCGTGAGGCGGTGGCCACCGACACACCCGCGTGCTTCGCCACACTCTTCAGATTGACTACCATGATCGCCCAGCCACGGACCCGAGCCCGCCTTGTTTCTCGCGAGAATTGCGTTTCTGCGTCCTGCGATACTACCGAGTTACGAGTCCACAATTTCGCCCGCGGATGCCCGTTGTGCTGTAATAGTGCCCGGTAAAGCTTTTCTATGCGGGAGCGGCGATGACGATGTCTTTGGCTTTCAGCACGCTCGGATGCCCGGGCGAGCCCATTGCCGACGTCATCGGCATCGCGCTGGAGTTCGGGACCCGCGCGGTTGAGCTGCGCTACGCTGCGGGAGAGCCCATCGCTCCGGGGGCCGGCGCGTCGGTGCTGCGATCGGCCCGGCGCGCGTTATCCGACGCCGGCCTTGAGGTTGCGTGCCTCGCCAGCTACGTCAAGATCGCCTCGGCCGCCGTCGATCCCTCCGCCGAGCTGCTCTGGACCGTCGCCGCGGCGCGCGAGCTGGATGCGCCGTTCGTCCGGATCTTCGGCACCGATGAGCCCGACCCTGCCGCCCGCGACCGCGCCGTGGCGCGGCTGCGCGCCCTCGCCTCCCGCGTGGAGGGCTCGGGCGTGGTCGTGCTTCTCGAGACCCACGACGCCTTTCCAACGGGCCGGGCGGTCGCCGAGGTGCTCGAGGGCGTCGGGTCCGAGGGTTTCGGCGCGATCTGGGACGCGGTGAACCCGTGGCGGCACGGTGAGCAACCGCTCGAGACCGCGCAGCAGCTGGGCCCGTGGCTGCGCTATGTGCAGCTCAAGGACGTGGCCTCGGCCGACGACATCCGGCCCGTCCTGCCCGGCACCGGCACCCTGCCGCTGCACGAGATCCTCGACGTGCTCGAGGGCGTCCACTACGCCGGATGGCTCTCCCTCGAGTGGGAGCGGGCGTGGTTTCCCGAGATCGAGCCGCTGCCCGAGGCCCTCGCGGCGCTCCGGGCGGTGCTTTCGTCGCGACTCGCATGACTGCGGGGCTCGACAGGTTCGGCATCGGCATGCTGCATCCCTCCACCGGCCGTGAGTGGTTCGACAGCTGGTCCGCCGGCGAGCCGCGCGAGTACACGACGAAGGCCGGGCCGGATGATCCGGGGCTGGCGGTAGCGAACGGGCACCACGTGCTCGCCATCGCGGGCCGGTCCGGGCCGCGATCGGGTCAGATGCGCGTGATCGGGGCACATCCGCGCATCTACGTGCGCGCTAGCGAGTCGTTCACAGTGCCTCCACCCATCGCACCGGCGGACATGTGGACCAACGTCGAGGTCACCTTCTACGCCTACGCCACTGGCGCCTCCGAAGTACCCTGGGCGGGTATCGCGGCAGCTGTGAAGACTAACCACTGGCCGGACTCGTGGCAGTGCACGTCCGGCGGCTACGTAGCGCGGATGCGCTTCGACGGCCGAGTCGACTTCGTCAAGGAGCTCTACCACGAGCCCAACACGACGTTTTATGCTGGCGAGGTACTCGGCAGCTGGACGCCCGACACGGGGAGCGTGGAAGGGAGGCTGCCGCTGAACCGGTGGATCGGCTTCAAGTTCGTAGCCCGCAACGTCCGCGACGCGGACTCGGGCTCCACACACGTACTCCTGCAGCTCTACCGTGACCTGTCCGTGGGCTCGTCACCGAGCCCAGACCCTCCGGAGGGCGGAGGTCAGTGGGCACTCGTCACGGAGTACACCGATACCGGCTCGTGGAGCTCGGGCAGCCCGTGCACGCCGTGCGGCGCGCCCGACGACGCCAGGTACATGGATGCGACCCTCCCGTTCACGTGGCCGAACTACTCCGTCTACCTTCGAACCGACGGAATTGTCGACGACATCCCCCAGTTCTACGCCTGGCTGAGTGTCCGTGAAGTAGCGCCGATCGATGACGGAATCACCGGGAGAGCGACCTGGCATCGCTCCCCCGGTGACGATTTCCGGACCCGCTGACTACGGGGCCGTCGCCGGCGCGATCTCGCGCACGCTGAACCACTTGTAGTACTGCGGGATGGACGCCGTTAGGCCGTCCGTCCGCAAGTAGATCGAGTAGTTCGGGTTGGTGAGGGGCTTGCTCGCAGCGCCGTACGGGTCGTCATCCGGCGACACCGTGTGCGTGCACGCCGTGCCGGAGCTCAGGTTGCCCGTGTCGGTGTAGGAGGTGACGAGCGTCCAATTGCCGCCGTTGGCCGGCGCCGTGGGGCTCGTCACGTTGCCGATCGACATCTCCTTGTAGAGCTCGAGCTTGACCTGGGTGTCGTTCTGCCAGTTGCCGTCGTTGCCCGCGTCGATGTTGCGCGCGACGAACTTGAAGCCGATCCATCGGTTGAGCGGCAGCTTGCCACCTACGCTGCCCTCCGCCGCAGTCCAGTAGTTCGAGATCGAACCCGCTTGGAAGTTGGTGTTGGGCGTGTGGTAGAGCTCCTTCTCGAAGTCGACTCGGCCGTCGAAGAGCATCCTGGCTCCGTAGCCCGCGCTAGTGCACTGCCACGAGTCCGGCCAGTGGTTGGTCTTGGCGACCGCCTCGAGACCCGCCCAGCCGACGCCTGAATCACCGGTGCTGTAGGCGTAGAAGGTGATCTCGACGTTGTTCCACTTGTCGGCCGCCGAGATGCCGGGAGGCGTGCTGAACGACTCGTTCTTGCGGACGTAGACCCGGGGGTAGTCGCCCGTGAGCTTCATCTGCCCCGGCCGCGTGCCGCTGCTGCCGGAAATCACCGCAGTCTGGTCACCGTTCGCGAACGCGAGCTCGGGGTCCACGGTGAGGTTTCCCGCCGTTGTGTAGGTACGGCTGCTGCCGTTGCCCCACACGTTGAACCACTCCTTGCCCACCGAGGCGTTGAGCTTGGTGAGACCGAACTGATCCACGGTCGAGGCGGGAGGAGTCGTCACATCCGCCGCCACGACATTGTCGTAGCGGACGTCGGCGTTGAAGGAAATCACTCCTACCTTTCCTGCCGTCAGTCCAGTCGTGGTCCCTGTGAGCTACTGGACCCCGTTGACGAACATCGTGAGTGTGGTGCCCGACACGTTCGCCTTGAACGTGTACACGGTGCCGGTGGCAAGGGTGTACGGGGTGGTCGCGACAGTCGTGAGCGTGCCCGCAACCTTCTTCTTGATGATGAGCGCACCGTCTTCGTATATGAAGAGGTAGTAGTTGTTGGCATCGACGAAGCGGGTCATCAGGCCCACCGTGCGGTCGGTGCTGGTCGACCAGCTCGCGACCTTCACCGTGGCCTGGATCTCGACGTCCGTGCTCGTGAGATCACCGGCTACCGAGCGACCTGTCGCTGAATTTGTGCGATAGACTTGGGTGCCGTCGGTGAGAATCGAATAGGTTCCCGTATCGACGGTGAACCCATCGGCGACGCCGTCCTCGAACGTCTCGTTGATCGCGGTTGCGGCATTCGCCGCCTGTGGAGCGACAAGCAGTGTTGCGGCGATGATGCCGGCGGCCAGCAGGCCTCCGGTTCGTGATCTCCTAATTGTTTCCCCTTTGACATGTCGTGCAGCCACTGGGCCCACCTCCGTAGGCTGCCTGCTGCGGCGCTCACCTTTCCCGTCTGGAAAAGCTTTTCCAGCACGGTAGCAGAGCGGGGTGTGCCTTGGAAAGGCTTTACTGAAAGTGCGTTATCGTCGTGGAGTGACGCAGCCCGACGACCTCGAAGAGACAGCCCGTATCGCAAGGGATCTCATCCGTTTCGACACCACGAATTACGGGGAGGGCCGCTCGAACGGCGAGACCGAAGCCGCCGAGTACCTCGGTGCGATCCTCGAGGGGCTGGGGCTGAAACCCGAGTACGTGGATGCCGCGCCCGGCCGTACGAGCGTCATCGCCCGCGTCGAGGGGGCAGACCGGGGCAAGCCCGCGCTCGTGGTGCACGGCCACACGGATGTCGTGCCCGCCGATCCCGCCAACTGGAGTGTCGACCCCTTCGGCGGCGAGGTGAAGGACGGGCTCTTGTGGGGCCGCGGCGCCGTCGACATGAAGAACATGGACGCGATGATCATCACCGCCCTCCAGGACATCCTCGGCGGGGGAGGGCAGCCCCAGCGCGACCTCGTCGTCGCGTTCTTCTCCGACGAGGAGAACGGCGGGGTCTTCGGCTCGCACCACGTCGTCGACACTCGCCCGGACCTGTTCGCGGGCGCGACGGAGGCGATCAGCGAGGTGGGCGGATACTCGGTGTTCCTGAACGGGCGCCGCTCGTACCTCCTGCAGACCGGCGAGAAGGCGCTGGTCTGGATCAAGCTCATCGCTCGAGGGACAGCGGCGCACGGCAGCCGGGTCATCCGGAACAACGCGGTGACGAAACTTGCCCGCGCTGTTGCGGCGATCGGCGAGCAGGAGTGGCCGGTGCAGCTCACCGCCGCCACCGAGCAGCTCGTGGCGGAGATCGCCGAGCTCATGGGCATCCACGCGGAGCACTCGCGGCCCGACGAGATCGTCCTCAGCACGGGGTCGGCCGCGGGCTTCATCCAGGCGTCACTGCGCGTGACGAGCAACCCGACCCTGCTGAACGCCGGGTACAAGCACAACGTCATCCCGGATGTCGCGGAAGCGCTCATCGACATCCGCACTCTCCCGGGCGACGAGGATGTCGTGCTCGAGCGCATCCGTGAGCTAGTGGGCGACGACATCGAGATCGTGGTGCTGCACCGCGACGTGGGGCTGGAGAACACCTTCGACGGCCCGCTGGTGGAGGCGATGCTCGGCGCCCTCAACACCGCTGATCCGGGCGCACCCGTGCTTCCCTACTTGCTCTCCGGCGGCACCGACAACAAGGCGCTCTCGAAGCTCGGCATCACGGGCTACGGGTTCGCGCCGCTGCAGCTTCCCGCAGACCTCGACTTCCCGGGGATGTTCCACGGGGTTGACGAACGGGTGCCGCTCAACGCACTAGCGTTTGGCAGGCGGGTTCTCGGAGACCTGCTCGCGAACTACTAAGTGCTTCTACTGGGAACAAGTCTTCGCGCGGAGTGACCAGTGGCCCGCCTTCTGTGATGTCAAGTCTAAAGCTGACGGACGTCGTTGACAGTTGGGTCTTCCCTTTGGAAGGAAGATTCCATGACCAAAACTCTCTCTGCGGTGGCCGAGCGGCAGCTCGAGCGGCGCGCGAATCATAAGCTGGCCGTGCTGCGGCACGTCGAGGAAGTCAGCGGCAGCGTCGCAGCGACCTGCCGCTACTACGGCATCAGCCGCCAGGCCTACTACCACTGGCTCAAACGCTATGAGGCGGAAGGTGTCGAAGGCCTCCGAGATCGCTCCAGCGCCCCACACCACTCACCGAACGCGACCCAGGCTGAGGTGGTGGAGAAGATCCTCTGGCTGCGCCAGCAGTACCATTTCGGGCCGCAGAAGATCGCGATGTATCTGAAGCGCTACCACGACCTCACCATCAGCGCCTCGGGCGTCTGGCGCATCCTGCACAAGGTCGGCCTGGGACGACTCCCCGCGTCGCAGCGATACAAACGTAAAGACACCAAGTGGAAGCGCTACGAGAAGCAGCGCCCCGGGCACGCCCTCCAAGTCGACGTGAAGTTTATCGAGCCGCTGGGCCAGACCGGCAAGAAGAAGCGCTACTACCAATACACAGCCATCGACGACTGCACGAGGCTGCGGGTGTTGCGGGCGTATCCGACCCACGACCAGAAGACCGCGATCATGTTCATCGACCACGTCCTGTCGAAACTGCCGTTCAAGGTCGAGAAGGTCCAGACCGATAACGGGACCGAGTTCGGGCAGTCCTTCCACTGGCACCTGCTCGACAAGGGCATCAACCACGTCTACATCAAGCCCGCCACCCCGAGGCTGAACGGGAAGGTCGAGCGCTCCCACAGGGTCGATGCCGAGGAGTTCTACCGGCTCCTCGAGGGCCAGGTCATCGACGACGTCAACCTATTCAACGACAAGCTCCAAGAATGGGAGGACTACTACAACTACGATCGACCCCACGGAGCCCTCGCAGGAAACACCCCCTACGAACGCCTCAAACAGAAAACCCAAGACCCTCTGTCATGGGCCTACGTCAGTTGCACACCATCACACAACTCAGGACATCACTGACGTGACTACTCTTTGACTACAACCAGCGCAGTATCGAGATGATCATTAGGGGCGTCAAATCCCTGAATTCATGCGGAATCTGACCCGACTCGCCCGCGATTTCAGGAGCTTGAGCGAATGGCCCAATTCGCGGAGATGGCCTCAAGCCCCTTGTATTTGCTGGACTTTAGTGGTGGCTCCGACGGGCGTCGATCCCGTGACCTCACGATTTTCAGTCGTGCGCTCTACCAACTGAGCTACAGAGCCCGAAGTGCTTTCGCCCTTCGTGATGAAAGCCCTTCTAAAAGAAGGGCCACATCCGCGACCCTGACGGGACTTGAACCCGCGACCTCCGCCGTGACAGGGCGGCACGCTAACCAACTGCGCTACAGGGCCTTACTTGTGTTGGAACAACTCCGACAGTCTATACATCCTGGTGACCCCAACGGGATTCGAACCCGTGCTACCGCCGTGAAAGGGCGGCGTCCTAGGCCACTAAACGATGGGGCCGGGATGCGTGACTGAAGTTGAAAAACTTCCGACGCTCAAGCATAGGGGAAAGGCAATTGAGTGCGCCAATCCGCGAGGCTCACGGGTTTTCTCAAGCTTGGTTGTTAGCGTGTCAGCATGCGCCAGCGCGTTCGGGCGGTATTCGCCGCGTTCACCACACTTTCGGCAGTCTTTGCTCTGGGTGTGGTTTTGGCCGACCCAGCGCAGGCGTTTCCCACGTGGGATGACGTGATCGCGGCGAAGGGCAACGCTGAGGCTAAGGCCGCCGAGGTGCAGAACATCCAGAACTTCATCATTCAGGTTCAGGCCGAGGCAGATGCCGCTCAGGCAGAAGCACAGAGGAAGGGTGACCTTTTTGCTGCAGCCCGCGAGAAGTTCGACGAGGCTGACCAGCGCACCAAAGATCTGACGGCTCAGGCCGACGAGGCCAAGAAGTCCGCCGCCGACGCAACAACCGCCGCCGGTCGCCTGGCAGCTCAGCTGTATCGCTCCGGTGGAACCGACATGAGCATCTCGTTGCTTCTCGATGGAGGCGGCACCAAGACAGATGATTTGCTCGCAAAGCTCGGGAGCATGTCGAAACTTGTCGAAAGATCGACACAGGTTTATGACTCCGCCCAGGCCTCATTGAAAGAGGCCGACGCACTCAATAGCCAAGCGGAGGTTGCCAAGGCGGAACGCGAGCAACTGAAGATTGCGGCGGATGCGGCCTTTCAAGAGGCAAGCACGGCAGCGCAGGCGGCGGCTCAAAAGTTAGCTGAGACTCAAGACACGCTGATGACTCTCAGTGCGCAGCTGGCAGCGCTCGAAGACGAATCCGCGCGCACGGCGGCCGACTACGAGGCGGGTGTCGAAGAAGCTCGTCGAATTGCAGCGGCGCGAGCCGCCGAAGAGGCCGCCCGACGCGGTGTTGATGTGAGTGACGCAGGTTGGGCCCGCCCATCCAACGGGCGCATCAGCGACTGGTATGGCCCACGTCAGTCCGTGTGGACCGGCTATGGCTGGTCATCCTCATTCCACCGTGGAATTGACCTGGCTAGTCGGTGCGGCAGCGACATTTACGCATCCTCAAGCGGTCAAGTCGTTTACGCGGGTTGGAACGGCGGTTTTGGCAACTACATCGAGGTCGATCACGGGGGCGGCATTCGAAGCGGTTACGCCCACCAGTCTTCCTTCGCCGTGGGCTGGGGCGACTGGGTCGGCGTTGGCCAGGTCATCGGATACGTCGGAACGACCGGTACCTCAACCGGCTGTCACTTGCACTTTGAAATCCGAAACTTCGGCAGCCAGATTGACCCGGCTGAGTTTCTCTACAACCGCGGTATCGCCTTCTAGCGGTTACTCAGTCGCTAGTGGCCTTCGGCCTTCAAGCGAGCGAAACCATCAACGATGATCTGCTCGGCCTCTTTCGCGTCGCCCCAGCCCTCGATGTTGACGAACTTGCCCGGCTCGAGGTCTTTGTAGCGTGAGAAGAAGTGGTGAAGTTCGTTGCGAGTCTGCTCGGGAACATCCGACAGGTCCTTGATGTGAGCCCAGCGCGGGTCCTTGTAAGGAACGCACACGATCTTGGCGTCGCTGCCCGCTTCGTCACTCATGTTGAGAACGCCGACGGGGCGAACCTTCACTCCGACGCCCGGGTAAACCGGGTACTCGAGCAAAACAAGCGCGTCGACGGGGTCACCATCAAGGCCCAGCGTGTTCTCGAAGTAGCCGTAGTCGACGGGGTAGACGAACGGCGTGAAGAGCACTCGGTCGAGATAAACGCGACCGGTTACGTGGTCGACCTCGTACTTGTTTCGGCTTCCGCGAGGGATTTCAATGACAACGTCGTAGTCGGCCACGATGGCTCCTTCTTGCTTTGCTCAGTTCAGGGCCCGGATGAGATGTTCGGGCGCGTTAAGGTTACTTCAATGCCTGCCAGACCGAGACTTACGCCAGCCATGGCCGATGTGCGCCGTGCTGTTCGTGATGCGCTCGCCGTCGCGATTCCGGATGCGCGCGCTGCCGTCACCCGCGACCCATCGTGCGGCACACCCGGTGGTTGGGTCGTTCCTGCCGACGCCCCGGTCGTGTTGGTCGCTCTCAGCGGCGGCCCT
>JBIISS010000148.1:0-3725 GCA_044340895.1 Microbacteriaceae bacterium | reverse complement strand
CCACGTTCACCGTGCACAACTCGCTCTTTTACTGCGTTGCGAATATGCCCGGAGCAGTTCCACACACTTCGACCTATGCACTCACGAATGCGACGCTTCCCTACGCGCGGTCGATTGCCAACCGTGGCTGGAAGGATGCACTGGCTGCAGACAGCGCGCTGAAGCTGGGCCTCAACACGCACGACGGCCACCTGGTCAACGGCCCCGTTGCCGAAGCGCACGGGCTGTCCCACACCGAAATCGACACCGTTTTCGTCTAGAGCCGAAGTCGCTGATATCTCCCGTCCGAGAGCAATATCAGTGCGCCACGCGACGGAATAGGCGGAATAGGCGAGAACGCGCGCAGCAAAACCCGCGAGTCGAAAGACGTGACTTCGTCGGTGACAACGACCGCGTGCTCCACGCTGAGCTGAGTGAATGCGTCGAGTTTGAGCATCCAGGCGTCCGGCGTGGCGACATCGAAGACCGTGATTCCCGCAAGAGCGAGGGCGTCTAGCGTGTCGCGTTGACGCTCAGCACGTTGCCGCGTGACGAGGATGCACGAGGGCGGAGCATCTTCGGTCTTTCTGTCCGTGCGACGCTGGCGGATGACGTCGGCACTGTCGATGCCGTGTTCCGTGCGCTGCTCAGGTTTATGCTCGGCCACCTGCACCGGACGACCCCGCCACGCCGCCCGGCCCGGTGGCGCGTCCCCGCCGACGAAATCAAGTCGGTGCGCAAACAGCCCGCCGAGTCGTGTGGCCCACGCGCCGTGAGCATCGCACGTGACAAAGAAACGTGGCGAACCCGGAGCTCGCAGTGCCAGGGTGAGGCGCTCGACGAGTAGCTCTCGGAATTCAATCGCCACCGAGGCCAGCACGAGTTCAAGTCCGTCGACCACCACGTTCTCAGCAGCGACGCCGTGTCGGCTGACACTTCGCTCGTCCAGTTGATCCCACAAGTCGAAGCCATCACACGGCCAGCTCAGTCGTTGATCTGATCCTGATATGGAACCCGCCGATAGTACTTGACTGGCAATCAACGTCACCGCATTCGTGCGCCCAGACCGTCTGGAGCCCGTCATCAGCACGTGGCCGGGCTCACCCAAGTCAATGAACGCCCGTTGCCAGTCTTGCGTTTCGGGCGAGTCGGCTATTCCTAAGGCAACGGTGCCGTGTGTCACGTCGACTGCTGGTTCACCACGAGGATGGGCGCGTTCTGTCAGTTGAGCGACGTCGGCAAGTGAAACCCGGGTGGGCAAAGCTGGCATCCACAGTCGTCGCCGTGGCAGGTTTTCGATTTTCGTCAAAGCCGGATTCGCCGGTGGGGCCGGGGCGGAGTGAGCACGAAAAACGATTGGCTCTGAAGCCAGTCCCGAGATGACCGCATCGCCCGGTTCACGCAGTTCGGTCAGCGCCGCGTCGCGCCCCACCATGAACCGACTCTCCTCGCGAGACAGCGCGCGAAACGCAATTCGCAGGGGCACGTTGGCCATGATGTCATCGGAAATGCTCGTTGATGCGCGCTGAGTGCTGAGCACCACGTGCACACCCAGCGCTCGCCCCCGAGCGACGAGGTCGATGACGACGGCCGCAGCGAGTGGATGCGCAGCCACCGTCGCACGAAATTCATCGAGCACGACGACGAGACGAGGCAGAGCATCCCGCTCATCTTCGACCGTCGAACGCAACTGGGCCTCACGGCGAATCAACTCAAACCGCAAGCCTTCGAGAGCTCGGTCGATAGACCCGTCGTCGACGTCGGTTGCAATGCCGACACAGTGACTCAGTTCTGCGAGCGGGCCATAATCGATACCGCCCTTGAAGTCGATGATGGCGATTTCCAACTGACGTGGCGTCATGCGGGCAGCGAGTTCAAGAATCCAACCCACGATGAACGAGGTTTTCCCGCTTCCCGTTGTTCCCGAGATGGCGACGTGCGGGCCGTCGCGTGAGATATCGAGCTCGATCGAGGTTCCATCACGCGCGAATCCAATATCAACTGCCCGTGTTGAGTGGTCACTGTGATGTGAACGCCGCTGCAGATTTGCCACGCCTGGCTCAGTGTGTCTTTCGAGGACCACGCGTAGTTGTGCGAGTTGCTGCGCTGTGAGTTCATCGGGCACAACAATGTCGGGCATGACTCCGGGAGCATCGCGGTCGACGACGGTGATGCGCGCGCCACCTCGCTCATCCGAGTCGTCCGGAACATCAACCAGCCATCGCCCACTTCCACTGCGCGGTGTCACAACTTCATCCAGCTTCCCGTGTGGGTTGCGCATTGCCCACCACACTTGTGCCGTGATTGCTCGCCTCACCGCGCGTGCGTGGGGCGACGCTCCTTCGATAACCAGTCCGTCTGTTGCCGAAACGATGAGTGGATGCCCGTCGGCACGAAGACCGAGGCGTATGCCCTTCGGCTCGGCGTGGTTCTCGTTCCGGCGTCGAACCGATGGCACAAGTTGCGCGAGGTCGTGGGCAGCCGGGTATTGCTCAGTCGCGCGTGCAATCTCGGCCGCGCGCTGTGCGCTGCGTTCTTCTTCCGCTTCACGCTCCGCTTGCGCTGCGTTTCGCAGTCGCCGCGCTTCTCGGCGACGTGCCGTGCGCCGTGCGTCGATGAAGTGTGCCACGAGCGTGAGAGGAGAGAGCAACCCGAACAGGAGCGAGATGGGCGAGCCCGTCAACACCCAGAGCGCGACGCTCGCGAGCAGGGGCGCGCTCGCCCCGATCCAGGGAAATCGAATGTCAGAAGTTTCGCTGTCCTCGTGTCGCGACGAGAGTATTCCTGTCATGCGCATTCGACGAGTATTCGAAGTCATCCCCACATGCGGTGAATGCGTTGAGCCGCTCCCGGCGTCCTCAAATCACAAGCGCCTGTGGAGAAGTGGTTGGACTGCGCGCCAGGCCAATGTCAGGCCGGCGCCAGGCCAATTTCAGGCCAGCGTGAAGAGTTGCTCTCCGATACCGATGCGCGCGCCGCGCGCCACCCTGTACTTGCGCCCAGCGACGAGTCGGCGCGGAGGCTTGCCGGTTTCAAAGATGGTTGTGCCGTTACCGCTAAAGCGATCTGCCACCCAAAACTCGCCAGCGTCGATGCCGAATTCGAGGTGCGTCTTCGAAACCGTGCGGTCTGGGTCGGTCACGATGATGAGGTGTTCGTGCGCCTCCCCCGGGCCCGCCTGCGGGTTGCGCCCGAGAAGTCCGCCCGCCGAGACCGAAATGCTGTCGCCGTTTGCAAAGGTGAGCGTGAACGAGACGACGCCGTGGTCGCTCGGCACTTCACGCTGAGCCGGGGTCGACATCGGCGCAGGTTGAGGCAAGCGGGTGGGAGTCTCATCCGCAAAGCGGCGAACGGGAGCAATCGGAGCGTCGGGGTCGATACGCAGTTCACGCGTATCCGTTCGCGAAGAACCGGTCAGGTTTAGCTTCGCGCGCGTCGAACTGCCGCACTCGCCGCAGAAAAAAGCACCGGGCATCAACGGGCTCCCGCATGCCTCGCAATTGTTCACTCAGCCGACTCCACGTCGACAACAATCACCGTAACGTTGTCGCGCCCGCTGTTCTCGAGAGCGACCCTCAAGAGTTCTGCGACGGTCTCCGCAGGAGTGCCGCCATTTTCCATGAAGTGCTGGATGCCGACATCCGTCAATTCCTTGGTGAGCCCGTCCGAGCAGATGAGCAAGCGCGTGCCGGCGATGACCGGCATCAAGACGTAATCCGGAACAGGTGCGTCCATCAGACCGACAG
>JBIISS010000147.1:0-3735 GCA_044340895.1 Microbacteriaceae bacterium | reverse complement strand
CGGCGACGATCACTCCGTCACCTTGCGTGGTGTTCCAGGCGGTCGTGAAACCGTAGTCTTCGAGCCAATACTCGGCACTTCGCGCCCAATCGGCCGACGCCGGGGTCGCAACGAGCAGCGTGAGAGATGCGGTGGCGAGAAGTGTCGCCGTTGCGCGCGCTACGCGATTTCGTAATCGAGACATTGACACACCTCCGGAGACCAATCTCCCCGCGCAAGCGCAAGGTCACCAATGGGATTCACGCCTGGGCCAGCAGCCAAGGAATGCCCGGCAACCGCGTGCAAACATTTCACACGCTCCGGCATACCACCAGCAGAAATGCCGCTCAGTTCATCAACAGTCAGGATGCTCTCGCGGTCGGCCACGTACTGCTCGTGAGCGCGCGAGTAGTGCGCACGCAGGTCGGCGTCTGCGTCGAGCATCGCGCCGAACTCGGCCATCACGCGGGTCGCCTCCAGGTCTGACATTGCCGCTGTCGCTGCCGGGTGAGTCATGTAATACAAAGTAGGGAAGGGGGTGCCATCGCCCAGACGCGGGCTGGTTGCCACGACCGTCGGCGCGCCACATGCGCACCGCGCCGGAATGCCGATGACGTCTCTGGCGGGTCGACCGAGTTGAGCAGACACGATGGCGATGTCGCGTTCGGATGCGGGTTCAAAAGGCGGGCGCATTACTTGATGCCCGTCAACTGTTCCGGGGTCGCCGTGCTGAGGCCAGCCACGATGATCGAGTTGAGCAAGCCGGAGACCCAGTCAACGTTCGTCTGCGTGAGGTCGGCCGACACGTTGCGAACGCGATCTTTTTCGTTGGTCACGTCATTGATGACAAGGTAACTCGTCTCGCCCGGCATCACGTAGAACAACCTGTCGCGGGCCTGAGCACGAATGTATGCCGGGTCGTTCCACCGAGCGCGCTGCTCGGTCAGGGCATCCAGGTCGCTATTTTTCTGGTCAAGCTGGGCTTGTAGGTCGGCGACGTGCTGACGCTGTTCGATCACCGTGCGCAACGGGTTCGACAGCACGATGACACCAAAGACCAGCAGCCCGAGAACGAGCAATGACACACCCGACATGTGAAGAGAGGATGCCCACGACCCCACGTATTCGCGCGCGTCAGACACGCGAATACGTGGAATTGGTCGTTTGGCCATGATGCCCTTAGTTTGTGCGGTTAGCGACTAGCCCGTGAAGCGCGGGAACGCGCTACGTCCGGCGTAAACGGCTGCGTCACCGAGTTCTTCTTCGATGCGCAGCAACTGGTTGTACTTTGCGACGCGCTCACTGCGAGCAGGAGCACCGGTCTTGATTTGCCCGCAGTCAGTTGCGACAGCGAGGTCGGCGATCGTGGTGTCTTCGGTCTCGCCCGAGCGGTGCGACAGAATCGCGGTCATGCCCGAACGCTGAGCAAGCGCAACAGCATCCAGAGTCTCGGTGAGCGTTCCGATCTGGTTCACCTTGACCAGGATCGAGTTACCTGCACCCTTGGCGATGCCATCGGCGAGGCGCTTCGGGTTGGTCACGAACAGGTCGTCACCAACGAGTTGAACTTTGCTGCCGAGTTGCTCGGTGAGGTGCGCCCAACCTTTCCAGTCGTCTTCGTCGAGTGGGTCTTCGATTGACACGAGCGGGAATGACGCAACGAGGTCGGCGAAGTATTCCGACATCTGTTCGGCCGTGCGCTTCTTGCCTTCGAACTTGTACGAACCGTCGGTGAAGAACTCACTTGCGGCAACGTCGAGGGCGAGTGCAACATCCTTGCCGGGCTTGAAACCGACCAACGTGATTGCCTCGACGATGTATTCGAGTGCGGCGCGGTTGTTTGGCAGTTCAGGGGCAAAACCGCCCTCGTCACCGAGGCCGGTTGCGAGACCCTTCTTGGCGAGAATCGACTTGAGCGCGTGATACACCTCGACACCCCAACGCAAGCCTTCGCTGAAGGTCGGAGCGCCGAGTGGAACGGCCATGAACTCCTGGATGTCGACACCCGTGTCGGCGTGAGCACCGCCGTTGATGATGTTGAGGAGTGGAACGGGGAGCGTGTGCGCGTTCGGCCCACCGACGTAACGGAAGAGCGGGAGGTCGGCCGAGTCAGCGGCAGCTTTGGCCACCGCGAGGCTCACGCCGAGAATGGCGTTAGCACCAAGCTTCTTCTTGTTGTCGGTGCCGTCAATCTCGATCATGGCGGCGTCAATAAGCCGCTGCTCGCTGGCGTCGAGACCAACGATGGCCGGCTCGATGTCTTTGATGACATTGGCGACAGCCTTCTGTACACCCTTGCCGAGGTAACGCTTCTTGTCACCATCGCGAAGTTCGTAGGCCTCGAATGCACCGGTCGACGCTCCCGATGGCACAGCCGCGCGAGCAGCAGTGTTGTCGTCGAGCAGAACCTCAACCTCGATGGTTGGGTTTCCGCGCGAGTCGAGAATCTCTCGAGCGTTGAGGGCAATGATGTCGGCCACGAATACTCCTAGTTAGAACGGATGCGGGAGGGAAAGTTTTTTACGCCCTGAGTCTACTTGCGAGCCCACGAGTGGTCCGGGCGACTGTTCGGGCTCGCACGAATTAGCCGAGCGGCTTGAGGGTGAGGCTGGCGAAGTCTGTTGACTGCGCATCCACCGAGGCAAAGTGCCTGAAGCCGGCCGCCGTTGCGCGATCGAGAATTGGCGTGAGGTTCTTTGATCGCTTCTCGAGGCGAACGCGGTGACCCGCAGCGATGGCCTGAGCCTTGATGCGCGCGAGGGTCTCGAGCGAGAGTCCGGAATCGGGCAGCGCGCCGGCCGTCGGGGCATCGTGCACGAGCACAACTCCCCCACGTGCGGTGTCGTCGTCGCCGAGAAGTTCGACGATGCGCTCGAACCCAATCGAGAAGCCGGCAGCTGGCACGTCAACTCCCAGAAAACGACCGATCATTCCGTCGTAACGACCGCCACCGCCCACCGACGAACCAGATTCGGGATGCGCAATCTCAAAGATGGTGCCCGTGTAGTAGCCCATGCCCCGCACGAGTGTGGGGTCGAAACGCACCTGCACACCAGCGGGCAAGTCGGCGAGCGCATTCGCGATTGTTTCGAGTGACGCAACGGCGTCGGGGTCAATACCGTCGGGAAGTACCGACAGGATGTCGGCGGTCGTGAGTGGAACGCCACCCTGAGACAGGTGCGGTTCGATCTTCTCGAGGAACCCACCGAGCACGGCCGCCGAGTCGGGGCCAAACTCTGCGAGTTCGGCGACAACACCGGAGACGCCAATCTTGTCGAGTTTGTCGATGGTGATGAGTGCAGACTCACGGCGCTCAGACGAGATACCGCAGTACTCGAGCAGGCCAATCAGAATGCGGCGATCGTTCATGCGGATTGTGCATCCGTTCAGGCCCAACGCAGTCAAGGCCGACGAGGTCGCAAGAATCAACTCGATCTCAGCGAGCGGGCCGGCCTCACCGATGATGTCGATGTCGGCCTGCACAAACTGGCGGTAGCGACCCTTTTGCGGGCGCTCGGCACGCCAGACGGGTGCGATCTGTATGGCACGGAAGACGTTGGGCAGTTCCCCGCGGTTCGTGGCGTAGTAGCGAGCAAGCGGAACAGTGAGGTCGAATCGAAGACCGAGATCGGCAAGGTCGTGTGCGTCACCGGATGCGTGTGCCGCGGCCAAATCGTCAGCACTCAACCCGCGCTTGAGCACGCTAAACGACAGCTTCTCATTGTCGCCACCGAGGCCGGAGTGTAGGCGCTCGTA
>JBIISS010000146.1:0-3748 GCA_044340895.1 Microbacteriaceae bacterium | reverse complement strand
GTCGCGACCCCTCATGCTTCCGGGCAAAAACGCACTGAACATCGGCGCGCTCGTTGCGTTCGTCGCGTTGACCGTCTGGTACGTCATCACACCCGTGCTGCCGTTGCTCATCGCGGTCACCGCGCTGGCTCTGCTGCTGGGCTGGCACCTTGTTGCCTCCATCGGCGGTGGAGACATGCCCGTCGTCGTGTCGATGTTGAACAGCTACTCGGGATGGGCGGCCGCGGCTGCGGGCTTCTTGCTCAACAACGATCTGCTCATCGTGACCGGTGCTCTCGTCGGTTCATCCGGTGCGTACCTGTCGTACATCATGTGCCGTGCGATGAACCGCTCGTTCATCTCGGTCATCGCCGGCGGCTTCGGCATTGAGAAGCCGTCCGCGTCGGGTGACGAAGAGACCGGCGAGGCGACCGAGATTGATGCACAGCAGGTTGCAGAAATGCTGACCAACGCGAGCTCGGTGATCATCACGCCGGGTTACGGCATGGCAGTTGCGCAGGCGCAGTATCCGGTTGCCGAACTCGCGGCTCAGTTGCGGGAACGGGGCGTTGATGTGCGTTTCGGCATCCACCCTGTTGCCGGCCGCCTGCCAGGTCACATGAACGTGTTGCTCGCCGAAGCGAAGGTGCCCTACGACATCGTGCTTGAGATGGATGAGGTCAACGACGACTTCGGTGACACATCCGTCGTGCTCGTGATCGGAGCAAACGACACGGTAAACCCGGCAGCCGCCGAAGACCCGACGAGCCCGATTGCCGGCATGCCCGTGCTGCGCGTGTGGGAGGCAGAAAATGTCATCGTGTTCAAGCGCTCGATGAGCTCGGGCTACGCCGGAGTTGCGAACCCACTGTTCTATCGCGAGAACGCCAGCATGCTGTTCGGTGACGCGAAGGATCGGGTCGAAGACATTCTCAAGGCCCTGTAGGTGCCGACAGAGAAACGCAGTGCCAGCTTAGCGTCGAGCCCTCGCCACGAGGTTTTCCAGACGGGACTCATGACCGCCCTGCTCGACGGCGTGTACGACGGAGATTGCTCCGTCGAGCACCTGCTCACTCGCGGCGACTTCGGCGTCGGCACGTTCAACGCGCTCGACGGCGAGATGCTCATTCTCGACGGAACGTGCTACCGACTCTCGAGCGACGGAACGGTGGAGCGCGCATCCGGCACTGAATACACCCCGTTCGCGGTGGCGACTCGCTTCGAGGCGCACCTCACCATTCCGCTGAACACGCCACACACTCGTGCTGAGATTGCTGCGATTCTTGATGAGGCGACCCCGTCAGACAACTACCTCTATGCGTTTTGGTTGACCGGAGACTTCGAATTTGTGCGCACGCGCACTGTGGCGAAGCAGGCAAAGCCGTATCGGCGTCTCGTCGAGGTGACGAAGGGTGAGCCGGTTCAGATTTTCGACCGGCTCGCCGGTGACATCGTCGGATTCCTGACGCCGGTCTATCAACAAGGCATCGGCATCGCCGGAGATCACGCGCACTTCATTGCCGCCGATCGCGCGAGCGGGGGACACGTGCTCGACTACACGCTCAGCCGGGGCGAACTTCAGATCTGCATCGGCACCGACCTGCACTTAGAGCTACCGCGCACGCGCGAGTTTCAGAATGCCGACCTTGACGACGATCCCGAGGTGCGCGAGGCCGAAGTCTCTGCGACGGAGAACCACGCCTAATTCAGCGCAGAGAGCCAGTCGTTCACGGCAACAGCAAACGCCTGAGGGTCTTCTTCTTGCGGCAGGTGAGCCGTGTTCGCGATGACAACCAGGGTCGCATTTGGCAAAAGGGTAGCCAAAGCTTCGGTGTCTGCGGTGGGCACGACCGTGTCGTTGGAACCCGTGATGAGCAGCGTTGGCACGTTGAGCGTTGACAGATTGTCGGCTAGTCCATTCGACCGTGGCGCCTTGGTGAACTCCCAGAAGCCTCTCTCCCAGCCAGCTACTTGCAGCGGTGCTTGATAGCCGTTGTAAACGGCCTGAGTTAGGTCCGACTGGTCGAAATAGCTTTCACGCAACAGGTCGTTACCCGAAGATGCGATGCCCGCCACCAACGCCGGGCCCAGCGCGTCAATCTGCGGGATGCTCAATATCGGCGCCACCCACTCGGGAATGCCACCCGTGGTGAGAATGGCCGGATTGGCCAGCACCAAACGCTGCACTTTCTTGGGGTTCAACCGCACATACTCAGCAGCGAGCTGACCTCCTGCCGAGTGACCGACGAGCACGACACGGCGATTTTCGCCATAGCGAGCGATCAGGTCATCCAGAATCGCAAAGTTGCCTGCGAAGCCATAGGGATTCTCGCCGGTCCACGTCGTCGGACGCTCGCTAAACCCAAATCCGGGGCGGTCATAGGCAATCACGGCACCGGATGCGCTCAGCGGGTCCATCACGTTGCGCCACGAGAAGGTGCTCGCACCGAAACCGTGCATCAGCACAATGAGCGGAAACGTGCATGCGCAATCGCCGGAATACTCTCGTGTTTCGAGATGCACGTCGACGCCAGCAAGTTCGACGAATTCGCCGCTCGCGCTCGCCGCCTCCCTGTAGGTCAACGTCCCCGATGTCTGCTGCGGGATGACCAGCGGCACCACCAGAAAAGAGACGACGCCCGCTGCCAGGGCGAGCAACATGACTCGGCGGAATGTCTTCATGGGCTGACTCTATACACATCAGTCGTTTAGCCTGTTCCGGCTCCCGAGTGGACTAGTGTTATGGGAGTCTGGGCAGCGTGCCCAGCTTGGGTTTGGAGAAAATACCTTGAAGAAGTCACTTGTGGTGGCCGCTGCAATCGCAGCAGTTACGCCGCTTTTTGTGAGCGCTGGAGCGGCACAGGCTGCGACCACGTTCACTCCTGAACTTGTTTACGCTTTCGACACCTCGGGTGACAGGAGCTTTGAGCCGAACTACATTTCCTCCTTTGGCAGCAAGGTTGCCATTGAGCTGGACAACGGCGACATGTGGGTCAGCGATGGCACGCCTGCTGGCACGGTTGACATGTCTGCGGCACTGGCCGCCGCCGGCGTTACCGACGTTAAGATCGAACGTAATCGCTGGGACACGAATTCGCTCGACATTGGTGGGACCCTGTACTTTTTCGCACGCACCATCAATGATTGGGACATCTTCAAGACGGATGGCGTGTCGGTTACCTCGGTTACTAACGGCCTCGGCGACAACGACACAATGTACTACTTGGGTGGGTTCATCTACACGGTTGACGGAAGCGTGAGCCAGGTCAATCCAGCGACCGGAGCAATCGTCGAGGTCGATACCAACATTGACTGCGATTTGGATGGTGCGACTCAGGTTCAGCTCGTCGGAGGAAAGATTGTCTACGGCTCTGATGAAAACACTTGTTCAGATGATCGCCTCTTCACGTGGGATCCCGCTAGCCCGCTGACCGCACCGGTAGAGCTCACGGCATCGGCCGGTGGCCTCGGTCGGGATGCGAGTGACCTCGACTACATGGATGACACGGAAGACACGTTCTTCATGTTCGAGGGCGAGATGTACTTCAACGCAGAAGCGAACGACGGCTCGAATGCGCTTGGTTCGGAGCTGTTCAAGACTGATGGAACGCAGGCTGGCACCGTTCTGGTCAAGGACATCAACACGTCGGGTGACGATAGTTCGAATGCCCCCGATGACGATTATGTGGCTCCGTTCATCTTCAATGGCGAAATGTACTTCGGTGCAGAGGTCGGCGGCGAGGGAGAGCTGTGGAAGACCGACGGAACC
>JBIISS010000145.1:0-3800 GCA_044340895.1 Microbacteriaceae bacterium | reverse complement strand
AAACGCGTGGATGCTGTCATCGAGGTTGTACATACCCATCGCGACACCGGCACCGGGAGCTTGAAAAACCTCAAACTCCATCGGAGCGCTGCCGTCGGTCGGCGCGAACTTCATCGTCAACGTGCCGGGGCGGTCAAACGTGAAGTCGGTGGCGCGGTACTGGTCACCGAATGCGTGACGACCAACGATGATCGGCTTGTTCCAGCCGGGAACGAGACGCGGGATGTTCGAGATGATGATGGGCTCGCGGAAGATTACGCCGTCGAGGATGTTACGAATGGTGCCGTTCGGCGACTTCCACATCTTTTTGAGGCCGAACTCTTCGACACGCGCCTCATCCGGCGTGATGGTTGCACACTTGATTCCAACACCGTGCTTCTTGATCGCGTTGGCGGCGTCGATCGTGATCTGGTCTTCGGTCGCGTCACGCGACTCCATGCCGAGGTCGTAGTACTCGAGGTTCACATCGAGGTACGGGTTGATGAGGGTGTCCTTGATGGACTGCCAAATGATGCGGGTCATTTCATCGCCATCGAGTTCGACGACGGTGCCTTCAACCTTGATTTTCTCGACCACGAAAACTCCTTGAAAGTGGATACGCGCCCCGAATGGCGCAACCGAATAAGTCTAAAGCACGGGGCGCAAGTATCTTGATGTCAAGATACTTGCGCCCCGGTAACGCGACGTCTGATGAGCGTTAGCGCACGCGCACGCTCAGGCAGGTTACGCATCCTTCGAGCTTTTCAAACTCACTGATTTCGACCGCAATCACGCGGTAGCCGAGCGAGCGGAGGAGCTCTGCAGACTTTGGCGCCGAGGCCGACATCAGCAACGTGTTGTCGTCAACAATCACAACAGCGACGCCCTCTTCTTCGGGCACGGGGAGGAAACGCGGAAAGACGGACTCATTGTCGACGAGCTTCGGGTGTCCGATGATTGTGCCATCGGGCAGAGCGGTCACGGCCGACTTCAGGTGAAGCACCTTCTTGACGGGCACAGCGACGACGGTGAAGCCGAGCTTCGAGGCAATCTCGCGCAACTGGCGAATGCCCTCACCGTTTGTTCGACCACCGCTGCCGACATAGACAGTGTCGCCGACCTTCAGGACGTCACCGCCATCGAGCGTTCCGGGTTCGACAATTCGTGCAACCGGGATGCCCAGACCACGCACGGCCTCTTCCGTGCCGAAGACCTCGGCCTTTCTCGACACCGCACCGGGGTTGGTGATCACCGCGGTGCCGTTGAGCATGACCACCGTGTCTTCAACGAACACCGAGTCGGCAAGTTCATCGCGCGGAGCAACCTCGACAACGTTCCAGCCACACGCAGACAGTGCGGCAACGTAGGTGTCCCACTGGTCGTTCGCGAGATCGACGTTGACCTTCTTGCGCTTGACGTGAGTGACCAACCCATCAGCCAACGTTGCTGCCGGCGCGCGTACGAGTGCGATGCGGCGCCCCGAACGAGCAAAGTTCGCTCCATTGATCGTGTTGTATACCCAGGTTCCCGCGGTCACCGTGACTACGGCGGCGGTCGAGATGTAGACGAGGTTTACACCGAGGATTGACCCGAATACCTGGGTCCACACCATGGCATCGAAAGTTTGACCCTGGGTCGAAATGGTCAACACGATGCCGATTACGCCAGATAGCAACCCTGCGCCCACGCCGACAATCCAAGACCAGCGTCGCTTGCTCAGCCAGCCGAGCATGCCGGCAACAACGAGCAGCAGCAATAGGAATGCGATAGCGGGGAGGAAGAACGTTGTCGCACTGACGACAATCTGGAAGTCCATGCCTTCGGAGAGGAAGAACGCGAGTCCGTTTACGTCCATCGTGATGAATGCCACGACGAAGGCGGCAACCACCGAAGCGAGTAGGCGGCGAATGAGGGGTGTCATGTGATTTCTTTTCTGTTGTGTGGTGTGTCTCTAGTGGAAAAAGTGGCGTTCGCCAGTGAAGTACATCGTCACGCCAGTCTTTTGCGCGGCCGAAATGACTTCGTCATCACGGAGCGAACCTCCGGGTTGAACGACGGCACGAACGCCGGCCGCGAGCAACACGTCCAGACCGTCAGCGAAAGGGAAGAACGCGTCGGACGCAGCAACCGAGCCCGCCGCGCGATCGCCCGCTCGTTTGACGGCAAGGTGGCAGCTATCGACCCGGTTGACCTGCCCCATGCCCACTCCAACTGATGCGCCGCTGTGGGCGAGCAAAATCGCGTTCGACTTGACGGAACGGCAGGCTTTCCAGGCGAACTCGAGATCGGCGAGCGTGTCTACATCGGCAGGTTCACCCGAAACGAGAGTCCACTTTTCGGTCTGGGCGAGAAGCTTGTCGGTCGGGTCGAAGAGATCCGCATCCTGAACCAAGAAACCGCCTGAAATCTGTCGCACCTCTTGGTTGCCGCGGCCGAAGTCGGCTGGCAACTGGAGCAACCGCAAGTTCTTCTTTTGGCGCAACAGCTCCAGTGCTTCTGGCTCGAACCCCGGGGCAACGAGTACCTCAGTGAAAACCTCGGACACCTGCTCTGCCATCTGCAGCGTGACGGTTCTGTTCGCCGCGATCACGCCGCCGAATGCCGACACGGGATCGCACTCGTGTGCCTTGCGATACGCCGAGGCAATCTGATCGACCGCCTTGTCGCGACCCACCGCGATGCCGCAGGGGTTCGCATGCTTGATGATTGCGACCGCAGGATTGATGAAGTCGTAAGCGGCGCGAACGGCAGCGTCGGCATCCACGTAGTTGTTGTATGACATCTCTTTGCCGCCGAGAAGTTCGGCCTGCGCAATACCGTGACCGCCTTGCTCGGTGTAAAGCGCAGCCTCTTGGTGTGCGTTTTCGCCGTATCGCAGAACGCTGGTCCGCTGTGACGACACGGAGAACGACGCGGGGAATTTTTCTCCACGACTGAACCACGTCGACACGGCCGAGTCATAGGCGGCCGTGTGTGCGAACGCTGTGGCCGCAAGTTGGGTTCGAAGCTCCAAGTTGGTTCCACCGGCACGAACGGCCGCAATAATCTCGGGGTACCGCGCCGGCTCAACCACAATGGCAACGTTGGCGTGATTCTTTGCCGACGCGCGCACGAGCGCTGGTCCGCCGATGTCAATTTGCTCAATCACGTCGGCATCGGGTGCTCCGGCAACGACCGTCTCGCGGAACGGGTAGAGATTCACGACGACGAGCTCGAACGGGCGAATGTCAAGATCACGCAGTTGCTGCTCGTGCGATTCGAGACGCAGGTCGGCGAGAATGCCGGCGTGCACTCCGGGGTGAAGTGTCTTCACGCGTCCGTCGAGCGACTCGGGAAAACCGGTGACGTCACTCACATCAACCACAGTGATGCCCGCATCGCGGATGGTCGAGGCAGTCGAGCCCGTCGAGACGATTTCAACACCGGCCTGAGTGAGAGCGCGCGCGAACTCGAGCAGACCGGTCTTGTCGCTCACAGAAATGAGCGCACGATTGACCTTCACCTCATCTCGCGAGGAGTACATCGACGGGTCGTGCAATGGGCCACTCATGCGCGCGCGTGCTCCTTTATATTGATCTCGCCGCGAGCAATCTCCGCAACGGTTGCAACGAGCAACGGGCGCTCGATCACCTTTATCTTGTCGTGCAGTGTGCCTTCGGTGTCGTCGGATGCAACGGCAACCTCAATCTGGCGTAGAACCGGTCCGGTGTCGACGCCTTCGTCGACGATGTGCACGGTCGACCCGGTGACGGTGGCACCATCGGCCAGCGCATCCCGAACCGCGTGTGCGCCGGGATAGCGAGGCAACAGGGCGGGATGAA
>JBIISS010000144.1:0-3811 GCA_044340895.1 Microbacteriaceae bacterium | reverse complement strand
GTAGTCGCCGTAGCTGAAGCCACCGGGCAATACGAGTGCATCGACGCCGTGTAAATCGTGTTCGCCGTGCCAGAGAGCTATTGGTTCCGCACCGGCGATGCGAATCGCGCGCAGCGCGTCGCGGTCATCCAGAGAACCGGGAAAGGTGATGACACCGATTCGCATTACGCCGAGACCTCGGTGATGCTGACGACGTCTTCGATGACCTGATTCGACAAGATCTCGCGGGCGATGTTTTCGACCTCCGACAGTGTTGCTGAAGTCACAGGGCCGTCGATAGTGATTTCGAAGCGCTTACCGATGCGAACCCCGCTGAATTTTTTGTGGCCCAGGCGGCTAAGTGCGCCGGCAACAGCTTTCCCCTGCGGGTCCAAAATCTCGGGCTTGGGCATGACCTCAACGACAAAAATGGGCATCGCACACTCGATTTTCTTGCGTCAGAAAGCGTTTGGACACCTCAAGTCTAATCGGTGGTTCAGGCCCTCCTTCGGCATGCGCAATGAGGCTCGGCGCAGTCTGAGGCCATCGATGAGGCCGGCCGTAACGCGGGTGGCCATGAGCGTGTTGCGTTTCGCAAGCAAGAAGATGGCCTGAACCAAACATAGGGTTGTGGTGTGACGGGATTAGTCTTCGAAAAACCTGCGTCTCTGCGCGAAACACGGCGGCCGCGGATTGGCCGCTGGGTTGTGGCGCTGGCCATCCTTGGTTCGCTCGTACTTCTGCGAATCGCCACCGGTTCAATAGAGGACTTCCCGGTCTCGGAAGCGACTCAAGACGCCATTACGTTCTCGCTGGGGGTCTTCCTCGAGTCGCTTCCCTTCGTGACTCTGGGCATTCTCGTTTCGGTGATCGTGCAGGTGTGGCTCCCACCATGGTTGGTCATGCGTTTCTTGCCGAAACGGGGAGTTTTTCGGCGCGCGGCACTTTCTGTGCTCGGGGTCTTTCTGCCCGTCTGTGAATGCGGCAACGTACCCCTTGCGAGAGGACTCATCGCGCGAGGACTCACACCAGCCGATTCGATAACTTTCTTGCTCGCCGCGCCAATTTTGAACCCGATTACGATTCTTGCGACGTGGCAGGTCTTCGGATGGGACGGAGGGATTCTTGTTACACGCGTGCTGGCAGGATTTGTCATCGCCAACTTCGCCGGACTGATCTTCAGTCGCCACCCAGTTCAAGATTCATTGCTGACAAAAAAGTTTGCGGCCTCGTGCGCTCACAACCACGAAAAAAAACCTGTGGGCCGAGTGTCGGAATCACTCGCCATGTTTGCGAGGGAGGCCGCGGCAATCATGCCGGCACTTGTCGCTGGCTCATTGATTGCCGGACTGATTCAGGTGGTTGTGGACCGCCCGACTCTCTTGGCTCTGGGTTCCGATCCGGTGCTGTCCGTCTTCACGTTGATGATTCTCGCCATTGTCATTTCCATGTGCTCAAATGCTGATGCTTTTTTCATCTTGAGTTTGGGCTCACTCTTCTCGCCCGGTTCCGTCATCGCCTTTCTCGTCATTGGACCCATGGTCGACATCAAGATGATTGCGCTCATGAAGACAACGTTCACCACCACAACCGTTGCTCAAATCGTGTCATTCGTCGTGTTGAGCGTTGCGGTTTTGGGATTGTGGGTGAACTTTGCGAGTTAGCAGGTTTTTTCGACGGTGGTTTGGTTCGATCATCGTGCTCGCGGGGGCCGTGTCCACGCTCTGGTTGGCCTCGTTGGGAAAGCTCACCTTGTACGTGCATCCTCGCTACGAATTCTTTACTGTCTCGCTGGGAGTCATTGCAGGAGTCATCGCTGTCGCATCGATGCTCGTCGCGCAACCGCTGAATAACGAAGAGCATGAGCATGGAACGATTGCGCGAAAGAAATCGAATGCCCGCGTATGGGCAATGGCTGGCACTGTGGGGGTAACTGGCCTCGCGATTGCGATGCTGTTGATTGCCCCGCCAGCCACCCTGTCGACGACGATCGCCGGCCAGCGCGATGTCGCAGAGTCTTCGGCGCGCATTGGGTCATCTTCGGCACAGAACCTTGTGGGTGCGGATACATCCGCCTTCACGGTCAAGGACTGGGCGGTGCTCCTGAGTAGTGGCGACCCGGCGACCATTACCGGAAAGGCCGCGTCGCTAACGGGGTTCGTCATCGATACCACTGACCCTGATGTGTTCTTTGTGGCTCGTTATCTGATTTCGTGTTGCGCTGTCGACGCACAACCCGTCGGCGTCCCTGTCTATTCACCCGGGTGGCAAGCGCTAGCGCCCGTCGGAACGTGGGTGGATGTCACGGGCGTGTTCTCGCCAGCACCAGACGCATCCATTGCTCCGGATTTCGTTCTCCTCCCGACGTCCGTGGTGGGTGTTCCCGAACCAGGAAATCCATATGTCTATTGATCACGAAGATTTGGTCGAACTGAGACACGCGCGACAACATTTTCGCCGGATCATTATCGGGTCTATTGCAACCCTGAGTGCGTTGGTCGTTGTTCTTGGCTACCTCAATTGGGCCCGGGGCCCCTACTCCCTTGAGTTTTCCGGGGACATCGACGTTATGACGACGTCACAACGCGAACAATTGGTGTTCACGGCCGACCAAGTCCTGGAGGAATCCGGAACCACCGTTCCGCTGGTCTCTCCTCAAGGAAAAGCCACAGCGCAAGTGGATGGGCGAAATCTGATTGTGACTTTTGATCGACCCTTGCTCTTTGACACCGAGTACACCGTAGAGACCGACGTTCTCGGTAAGTCCGGAAGAGAGGGAACACTGCGCGGTGCGTTCACGACCCCGCGCGCCACCATCACCACACTCGAACGCTCTGGTGCCGTCGAACAGAGTGGTGCCGTGAGCGACAGAATCGTTACCCGAGCGCTGGGCGATGAAGAGGGTTACACGGTCTTCGGGGCACAGAGAATTCAGGAGTTCGCCGAGGTTCCCGCTGGCTGGGTTGTCATCGAAGCCACGGGCACCGTCTCAACCCAATTGTGGTTTCAAGCGAAGCAGGGCGGCCCGGCCGTCCAGATTGAGGGAGAAACGGAGGGCCGCAGTGAAAAACTCAAGTCCAGCGGAACTTCGGGCCTTGTGGCGTTCAACTTCATTCCGCAAGAAGGACCACGCCAGCCACAGTTGTTCGTAACGAACCCACTGACCGAGACGAAACCGTACGCCATTCTCAATCGGGAAGGAGATGCGATGGCGGCGACAGCGTGGATGTGGGTGCCGAACTCCACGTCGCTTGTTGTTCAAGACGATTCACAAATGCTGTGGCTGGTTGATTCGACAAATTCCTCGCCGCCCGTTGCGCTGGGCCGCCATTCGCAATTGAACGGCTTTCTCCCGGGGACCGACGCGCTATTCGTTTCATCTCCTACACAGGGGTCGATTATTGATCTCGTGTCAGGCCAAACAGAGAGGGCGGTCCTTCTTGACGACGCCCTCGAAAACGGTCAGAACCCCTTCATCACGCGACTCTTGAGCGACCGCACCTCGTACGTGCGTGTCGTCTCGACGCTTGTCGACATTTCGAAGAATCAGCCATTTACGTATGACGTCCGTCGCGTGGATGGTGCCGGTGTGACGGTTCTCATGACGTCGGATCAGGACGCACGAGTCTTTCGTTCCCTTTGTGTTTCTCCAAACGAACAGTACTTTTCTCTGGTTCAGACTGAGGAGGGCTCTGTGCCCGACAACTACTTGGGCAAGCCGGGCTATACCCTGACCTCAACTGTGATTGCCAGCGTCTCGTCGGGAGCGATTCAGCAAGTCGTTCCCGGAGTATTCGACGCGTGGTGTGGTTAGTGATTGTGTCCGGCTAGG
>JBIISS010000143.1:0-3812 GCA_044340895.1 Microbacteriaceae bacterium | reverse complement strand
GTCGAGCCCGCGATTTCTCATGCCTAGCGCTTTCTTCGAAGGGGGGGGGTGAAACAACAGCTACGGTGGTCGAACGCTACAGGAACATCGGGCGATCTTCGTCATCACCGACGTGGAGGTCAACGACGACCGGAACATGGTCACTCGGGCCGTCGCCTTTTCTCTCGTCGCGGGCGATGTGTGCGCCGGCAACGAGTTCTGCGAAGGCGGGATTGGCGAGAATGAAATCGATGCGCATTCCCTCGTTTCGAGGAAACCGGAGTTGCTTGTAATCCCAATACGTGTAGCCATCTGGGACGAGCGGCCGCACGACGTCGGAGAGCCCCACGTTTTCGAACGCAAAGAACGCATCCCGTTCAGCTTGTGAGACGTGAGTCGAACCGGCGAACTCATTCACATCCCACACGTCGTGGTCGTAGGGCGCCACATTCCAGTCGCCGAGCATTGCGAGGGGAACGGTTGGGTGGGCTGCCAACCACGCCCGCGTTTCGTCGGCAAGCGCATCCAGCCACGCCAGCTTGTAGGCGTAGTGCGGGTTATCGAGTTCGCGCCCGTTCGGCACGTACAGGCTCCATAGGCGTACGCCGTTGACGGTCGCGGCGAGGGCTCGAGCCTCGAGGGGGAGCGACCCATCATCGGCCGGTGCTCCAAACCCGGGCATATTCGCGAAGCCAACCTGCACCTCTGTAATCGGCAGGCGGGATGCGATGGCGACTCCATTCCACTGATTCAAGCCGTGCAGCACAACGTCGTAGCCGGCCGCGGTGAACTGCTCGTATGGAAATTGGTTCTCGCGACATTTGATTTCCTGCATGCATACGACGTCAACATCTTCACGAACGAGGTAGTCAACGACTCGCTCCACTCGGGCGCGAATTGAGTTCACGTTCCACGAGGCGATGCGCATGAGTCCAAAGTACCCGGCAAGGGCATCGGTAGGCTGTAGGCATGACGGACGCGCGCGCACAGCTGATTGAATTCATCAAGTCAGACGCTGTCTTCCACGGCGATTTCACCCTGACGAGCGGCAAGAAGGCGACCTACTACGTCGACCTGCGCAAGGTCAGTCTTGATCACCGCGTCGCGCCACTCATCGGCCAGGTCATGCTCGAACTCATTGATCGGATCCCCAACGTCGATGCCGTCGGCGGGCTCACCATGGGTGCCGACCCCATCGCAACGTCGGTACTGCACCAGGGCGCCGGCCGAGGCCGCAGTTACGACGCTTTCGTTGTGCGCAAGGAGCCCAAAGATCACGGACGAGGTCGTCAGGTAGAAGGGCCCGATGTTGCGGGCAAAAACGTGGTCGTGCTCGAAGACACGTCGACCACGGGAGGCTCACCCCTCGCTGCGATCGCAGCGCTCGAGAAGGCCGGAGCCACGGTGGTCGGAGTGTGCGTCGTTGTCGATCGCAACACCGGTGCGAAAGAGCGCATCGAAGAGGCGGGGTATCCCTACTTCGCTGCATTGGGCTTGTCAGATCTTGGGCTGGAGTAAGCCCACCCCTCGCACGGTCGTTTTTGCCGCCGTCACGGTGACGGCCGTGCTCGCCGCAGCTGCAGGGGGATTTTGGCTCGGTCGCAACACTCCTTTCGTCAGCCTGAGTGAACCGCCGCCGACACCGTCGAGCACGCCATCCCCGGTGTCGTCGCTCGCCCCGGGCACGTATGACTGGGACAAACTGATTGCCGGAACCTGCATCGCACAGTTCGAGGGCGCATGGGAACTCACTTACGACATCGGCCCGTGTTCGGCCGCCCACGAGGCGAAGGTCACGCGCGTGGGCCAGGTTCCCGGATTCGCCGAGGCAACTTTTCCTGGTGAGGCGATGGTCGCTCAAGCCGTGCTGCCCCTGTGCACCGAGATCGGACTCGTCGACGCGGCAACGGCTCAGGCCAACCCAGCGCTTCAATACACCTTTGCCTACCCGGTCAATGCGTCGCAGTGGCGCGAAACTCAGGGGCGCTTCGTGTGTTTCGTGAGTGGCTAAACGCCACCGAACCTATGGCTTGAGCAGCAACTTGCCTGTTGACTTGCGTGCCGCGAGATCCTTGTGGGCTTGCGCTGCCTCAGCCAGCGGGTAGCGACCGCCGATGCGAACATCCAACCGACCCGATTGAACCGCCTCGACGAGCTCGTTCCACCGCCACGCGCGCTCCTCGGGCGTTTGCAGGTAGTGCCCCATGGATGGCCGCGTAATGAACAGCGAACCGCCGGAGTTCAGGCGCTGAAGGTCGAACGCGTCGACCGGCCCGGATGCCGCGCCGAACAAGACGAGCATGCCCCGTAAACGCAGCGAGTCGAGTGAGCAATCGAACGTTGCTTTACCCACGCCGTCGAAGACAACATCAACCCCGATGCCGTCGGTGAGATCGCGAGCGACGACATCGAAGTTGTCATACCCGGTGACGTGATCCGCCCCGGCAGCTCGGGCGAGGGCTTGCTTCTCAGGAGTCGAAACCGTCGTGATCACGCGCGCACCACGCATCTTGGCGAGTTGAATCAGCAGCAGCCCCACCCCGCCAGCCCCCGCGTGAATGAGGGCAGTGTGGCCAGGTTCGAGCGGGAAGGTCGAATTGACGAGATAGTGCGCGGTGATTCCCTGCAACGGCAAGGCGCCAGCGATGTCGATGTCCATGTTTTCGGGAACCGGCATTGCGGTTTCGGCGGCGATAACGACGTCGGTGGCGTATGCGCTTGCTGCGTCGCAGAAGGCGACCCTGTCGCCAATCGATAGCCCTGTGACACCTTCTCCGCGCGCGACGACTTCACCTGCGCCCTCCATGCCCGGAATGTGAGGGAGCGAGACGGGATAGATGCCTTGTCGCCGGTAAATGTCGATGAAGTTCACCCCGATCGCGTGCGGGCGCACAAGCACTTCGGCATGGCCCGGAATCGGCGTGGGAATGTCGCGATAGCGCAAGACTTCGGGGCCACCGGGTTGATCCATCGCAATGGCGTGCGCCATGATGCTCCTTTGTCTCAGGGGATGCCTATTTCGCTAGCCTAGGCAGGTGGACAACCCGACGCACGAAGCAAGCACGGCTGGCGTCGGTCCGTGGATCGGGGAGCTCCCGACCGAGGCACACTTTGACGCCGAACTGCTTCGCCATGGTGACACGCGAAACGTGATCGACCGCTACCGATATTGGAGTATGGAGGCGATTGTCGCGGATCTGGATGAGCGCCGGCATCCGTTTCACGTTGCAATCGAAAACTGGCAGCACGACATGAACATCGGGTCGATTGTGCGCAGTGCGAACGCGTTTGCCGCCGACACCGTGCACATCATTGGGCGGCGCCGTTGGAATAAGCGCGGGGCCATGGTGACAGATCGCTACCAGCACGTGCGTCATCACGAGACGATCGAGGAGTTTGCTGCGTGGGCCCGAAGCGAGGGGATTCCCGTACTCGCCATCGATAACGTTCCTGGATGCGTGCAGCTCGAAACGTTCGCACTGCCGAGCCGGTGCATCCTTCTTTTCGGGCAAGAAGGCCCGGGGCTTTCGGATGAGGCCATTGCTGCATCGGAGGCAGTCATTGAAATCACTCAGTTCGGTTCAACGCGATCAATTAACGCCTCTGCGGCAGCCGCGGTCGCGATGCACGCGTGGGTGATGCAACACGTGACATTTGAAGGGGTGGCACCGTGACAGAAATCATCGATGTGCGCACCCCGGGTGAATTCGCTGAAGGGCACCTCGACGGTGCACTCAACATCCCGTTGGAGTCCGACAACTTTCCCGGTGAGATCGCGCAGCTCGACCCAGCCGGAACCTACCTGGTCTACTGCCGCTCGGGTAATCGCTCCG
>JBIISS010000142.1:0-3815 GCA_044340895.1 Microbacteriaceae bacterium | reverse complement strand
CAAGTCGATTCCGGCGTATAAGCCCGGACGCTCGACCGTTGAAGGTTGGGAGGGCCCGGTCTACAAGCTCTCGTCGAACGAGAATCCTTACCCTCCGTTGCCGTCGGTGGTGGATGCCGTCACGCGAGCTGCCGGGCACATGCAGCGTTACCCGAACATGGCGGCCCCAGAGTTTCGCTCCGCATTGTCGGCACGGCTCGGAGTGCCTGAAGAGGACATCGCACTGGGCGGAGGGTCGGTCGAATCGGCGGCCCAAATCGTGCGTGCCTTTGCCGGGCACGGAGATGAGGTTGTTTTTGCCTGGCGCTCGTTCGAGGCGTATCCGCTGCTCGTGACCGGATCGAATGCCACCGCGGTTCCGGTGGCGCTCACCTCGACCGAGCATCACGACTTGCCTGCGATGCTGGCGGCGATAACGCCGCGCACAAAGGTCATCTTCATCTGCACGCCGAACAATCCCACGGGCACGGTCGTCGACCACGAGGAGCTGCGGGCATTTCTTCGCGAGGTTCCAACGCACATTTTGGTGGTTGTCGATGAGGCCTATACGCATTTTGTGAATGACTCGAGAGCGGTGCGAGGTCTCGAGATTTATCGCGAGTTTGAGAACGTCGCCGTGTTGCACACGTTCTCCAAGGCATACGGTTTGGCTGGGCTCCGCCTCGGCTACACAATCGCCCGCGAAGACGTTCGGGCAGGCCTGGCGAAGACGGCCATGCCGTTCGCGGTGAGTGATGTCGCTGCGGCAGCGGGTGTTGCCTCATTGGAAGCCGAGGCGGAGTTACAAGACCGAGTCAACCTTTTGGTCTCCGAGCGCGACCGCGTGGAGGCCGAATTGGCGCTCCTCGGTTGGAACGTTCCACCGTCGCAGGCCAACTTCTTTTGGATTGCATTGGGTGACGAGACGGATGCGGTGCAACAACACCTTCTCAACCACGGGATCATCGCGCGCCCGTTCTCGGGCTCGGGCATCCGCGTATCGATTGGTGAACCCGAGGCGAACGACGCGGTGCTCGCAGCGCTGAAGACCTACCGCTAGTTCGTGAGGCGGTGGAGCTCCCCGATGAGCCCGTTGGCTAGCCAAACTAACTCGGCGATTGCTTCTTCGTCGCGCTCGATCCAGATGAACTGAGGCTCGTTAGCAATGGGCACGAAGTTTCGGTGCTGTTCCCACACGAAAAAGGTTCGTTGCGCGCCGAGCACATATTGCTGCCAGTAAACCTGTCGCAGGTAGTTGCCGGGAATCTGATCCCAGCCCTTGCCCGTGGTCTTGATTTCGGCAAGCTCGAGAACGCCGTCGTCGCGCATCCCGATGCCATCGGGTGTGGCGAGGTGTCGTGTTTCGACCGGTGCGTGAAAGAGCGACGAGCTCGGTTCGATTCCTGTTCGTTGTTGCACCCATTCGGCAATCACTGGCTCGCGCGTCTTGCCGTGCTCGGTGAATACGTTGCCGGTGAACGTCGAAGGTCGCAGCTTCTCTAACGCAACGACTGGTATCGAGTGGATGCTCGTGAGCTTCGCTACGTCGGTGGCCGTGATTCCGCGTGCTCGCGCCTGGAGCCACGCTGCCTCGTCAGACCCGTCGGTGACGAGGCGCTCAAGATACGTGGTGGTCGCAGGGGTTGGCACTCGTCCATTCTGGTGCCTCCAACCGTCACCGTTCCGGCGGCACGCACGTCAGACATCGAGATCGCGACAGCCGTGCGAGAACCCACGGAATGCGCTTCTTTTCAGGCTTGCGACTGCCTTCCTTCGCGGGAACATTTTGCCAGTACTCCAACTGCGAACAATCATGAGCGTTGTGGTATTCGTTCCCGTCAGCAGTAACCCAAACCCGTGCGTTCGTCCCGCGGGGGGGGGGGCACAGTTTGCACACATGTCTAGCCAGACTCCGTGACGGCACTCATCCATACCGACAAGAGTACCTAAAATGACTCACAACATAAGTCTTAGGCCTCTCATAGAAAACTCATAGGAATCCGCGCCACACTCGGAGCATGACGGATTCCGCTCCAGCACCAGTTCGACTCACGCGCGCCGACGGATCAAAGATTCGGGTGCTCGTCGTCGACGACGAAGCGTCACTCACCGACCTGCTTCAGATGGCGCTCAAATATGAGGGGTGGGAAGTAAAGACCGCGGGCGAAGGCATCAAGGCGATTCAAATGGCGCGCGAGTTTCGACCTGACGCCGTCGTGCTGGACATCATGCTTCCCGACATCGATGGATTGCAGGTGTTGCAACGGATGCGTGCCGACGGATTCGATGTGCCCATTCTCTTTCTCACGGCGAAGGATTCGCTGGACGATCGAATCGCAGGGCTCACGGTCGGCGGAGACGACTACGTCACCAAGCCCTTCAGCCTCGAAGAAGTTGTTGCCCGCCTTCGCTCACTCATTCGCCGGTCGACATTGACGGCGGATGCGAACGAGAGCCCGCTCATCCGGGTCGGTGATCTCGAACTCGATGAAGACTCACATGAGGTTCGACGCGGCGACATCAACATCGACCTCACTGCGACAGAGTTCGAACTCTTGCGCTACCTCATGCGTAATCCGCGGCGCGTTTTGTCGAAGACGCAGATTCTTGACCGCGTCTGGGACTACGACTTTGGTGGCAAATCGTCTGTTGTCGAAATCTACATTTCTTACCTGCGCAAGAAAGTCGACCTCGAGGGTTTTGTGCCCATGATTCACACGGTGCGTGGTGCCGGCTACATGCTGAAGGCCGGCGAATAGTCCGTGTCGGAATCGAACACGAAAGACGTCGGGATCTTCACGAGCCCTCGCTCGTGGACACTCAAGCGGCGACTGACTCTCACGGTCGCCGCTCTTCTCGCACTGGCGACGGTGCTCATCGGACTGGTCAGCGTCGTGGCACTTCGTGGATTTTTGATCGATCGACTCGACCTTCAATTGCAACAAGCCATCGTGCGGTCTCAGGCTGCAGTCGGCGGAGCTGGTGGAGAGTCGATGCCAGGCGATCGCGATGGTGGCCACAACCGTGACCGTGACCGCGAGAACACTGAAGGCGCACTTCTCGCACCTGGGCAACAGGCGGGCACACTGATCGCTGTTGTCGATGTCACTGGAGTTGTCACGGCGGGTCTACTCGCAAGCAACGGCCAGGTAAATCTCATTGAGTCGAGTGATGCTACGCGGCTCTCGTCGCAGAGCATTGGTGCCCGACCAAAGACGGTCAACATCCGTTCCGAGGGCGACTATCGCGTTTTGGCAGTTCCCGCGAGCACTGGCGAGAAGCTGGTCATTGGCCTGCCGATGACCGAAGTGGACGCGGTTACAGCGCGGCTTGTTCTTGTAATTGTTGTGGTCTCTGCCCTCGGACTAGTCGGCGCGATCCTTGCCGGCCGCGCGCTCGTGGGCTACGCGCTGCGACCCCTCGAAGTCGTCGCTGCAACGGCGTCGCGAGTGAGTCGCCTGCCCCTCGACACAGACGCGACCGCACTCGATGAGGTGCAGCTTCCGGACATGGACGACCGCACCGAAGTTGGGCGAGTGGGCATGGCGTTGAACAAGATGCTCGGGCACATCGGTCGAGCGCTCGCTGCCCGCCAAGCTAGTGAAGACAAGGTGCGGCAATTTGTGTCTGATGCGAGCCACGAACTGCGCACGCCGCTCGCGTCGATCCGCGGATACGCAGAACTCACTCGTCGAAGTGGCGCCAAGCTGCCTACCGATACCGTGCACTCGCTGGCTCGAATCGAATCCGAAGCCACTCGAATGACCGGTCTTGTCGAAGACCTGCTGCTTCTGGCGCGTCTCGACGAAGGGCGGGAACTCGACGCCAAGCCGGTC
>JBIISS010000141.1:0-3833 GCA_044340895.1 Microbacteriaceae bacterium | reverse complement strand
ACTTAGGGAGCGGGCGTCGGTGTCGCGCCGTTTTCAGAGTACGACGCTCCGGCGATCTGCGTGATGAACGCAAGGAACGCAGTCGGGTCAGAGATCGAGCCCATGTACTGCTGCCCGTTCACGATGACGGTCGGGGTGCCGGTAACCTTCTCAACGCTCGTGTTGGGAAGCGGGCCGGTCAGTGCGCGCCGGGTCTGGGCATCCACCCAACCCGCATAGGTGCCGTCGGAGATACACGTGTCGATGCTGCCGGTGTTCGACGCTCCCGCATCGGCGGCGATCTTCTTCAGGTCATCATCGCTCAGGCCCGGACCACCCTCGGCGGGCTGGTTAGCGAACATGAGCTGGTTGAAGTCCCAGAAGTTGTTCGGTGAGTACGTCGCGACACAGGCCGCGGCGTTGGCCGAACGCGTCGAGTACTTGCTGCCAGCCGACTTCGAGTTCAAGATCGAGATTGGGTGAATCGACAGCTTGGCCGCGCCCGAGTTGACGAGCTGAGCCAGGGTCTCGCCGTTAGCGGCGTCAAACTGACCGCAAATCGGGCAGAGGTAGTCCTGGTAGATCGTGATGTTGAGAAGGTTCGGGTCTTCGGTGGGCGTCAATGGCAATGCGCCATCGGCAAGCGCTGCCGATGTTTCAGCAACCATGCCCTGGTTGAGAACTATGCCGTCGGTCGCCATGTTTTCTGGCCACACGACCGGCTTTGGCTGGGCGCTGTAAATAGAAAGACCAACGAGGCCGGCGATGACAAGAACGCCGAGCACAATTCCGCCCTGCGTGAAGAACTTGCGACGACGTTCGGTCTTCTGCTGCTGAACGCGGAATTCACGTGCCTGCTGACGCGCGATGTCGCGACGCTGGTTCTTGGTCGGGCGATCTGAGTTTATGTTGCTCATTGAAATAACTCCTCGTGAGGGCTGATAGCTGCTCGGAGTCAGACCCCAAGCAAAAGCATCCCTCGATAGTAGCCGGGGGACTCTGGGAAATGCCTAATCGGCGGATGCGCGCAAACGCGAAACTTCGTACAACACGACGCTCGCGGCGATACCCGCGTTGAGTGATTCGGTCGTGGCCGAAATGGGAATCGAGACAATCGCGTCACAGACTTCGGTGACGAGCCGTGACAGACCCTTGCCCTCACTGCCCACGACCATCAAGAGTGGCCGATCAGACAGAGCGAGACCCGGTAGCGGCATCGTTCCGCCCGCATCGAGCCCAATGACGAAGACACCTTGATCTTTGTACGACTTGATTGTGCTGACCAAGTTGGATGCCATCGCAACCGGGCAGCGCGCAGCGGCACCCGCAGATGTCTTCCACGCCGACGCCGTGACGCCGACCGAGCGGCGCTGAGGCACGATGATGCCGTGACCACCAAACGCTGCCGTTGAGCGGATGATTGCGCCTAAGTTGCGCGGGTCGGTAATGCCGTCGAGCGCGACCACGAGAGCGGTCTCACCGTCGTCTGCCGCTGCCTCGAGCAGGTCATCCGGGTGCGCGTATTCGTAGGCGGGAACCTTGAGTGCAACGCCCTGGTGAACACCGTCAAACCCGGCGAGTCGGTCGAGCTCTGGGCGCATGACCTCGAGCACGGGAATTCCCCGGTTCGTGGCCATCGTCAGGATCTCTTTAACGCGGTCGTCGACCTCGATGCGAGTCGCGACATAGAGCGCCGTCGCTGGAATCTTGGCGCGCAACGCCTCGACCACGGAGTTACGGCCCGTGACTACTTCGGTGTCATCCGACTTCTTGCCGCGCTGAACCGTGCGGTTGCCCTGCGAGTTGCCGCGACCCGACTGCCCCTTCAGCTCGGTGAGCCGCTCGGCGGCCTTCTTGCGCTTGTGGGCGACGTGATACTCGCGGTCTTCGGCCTTCGGCGTCGGACCCTTGCCTTCGAGCGATTTTCGTCCGTGACCGCCGGTGCCCACGGATGGGCCCTTGCGTGTCTTTCGAACGGCGCCAGAACGTGCCTTATTCGCCATCAATACTCCAATGCACACCCTGCGGGGTGTCTTCCACGATGATGCCGGCCGACGCGAAATCGTCTCGAATGCGGTCGCTGGTTGCGTAATCCTTGTTTTCTCGGGCGTGCGTGCGGGCTTCAAGCAAACGGTCGACGAGTGACGTCAGAGCGGCCTTGGTCGCGCCGCCGTCGGCGTGCGCACCCTTCCACTCGGCTGACAGTGGGTTCAATCCGAGCGCATCCAGCATGGCAACTGTCGACATAGCTGCCTCGATTCCACCGGCGTTGTCGCCCGCATCGAATGCGGCGTTACCCGACCGAACGGTGTCGTGCACAACGGCAAGGGCCTGCGGGATGCTCATGTCGTCGTTCATCGCAGCGCGGAACTCATCGCGCACTGAGCCGACCGCGAGCTCGCCGCCCGCGCGAGATGCACGAGACAAGAAACCTTCGATGCGCTCGAACGCCGACTGGGCTTCGGCGAGCGCGGTGGCGTGAAATTCGAGTTGCGACCGGTAGTGGGCCGAACCCAAGAAGTACCGAACGACAATTGGTCGAGCCGACGCGAGCAGATCAGCAGCAAAAAGCGAGTTGCCCAGCGACTTGCTCATTTTTTGGTCGCCGACCGAGACGAGTCCGTTGTGCAACCACGTCTGGGCGAATCCGTGACCGGCCGCCGTTGACTGCGCGAGTTCGTTCTCGTGGTGCGGAAAGCGCAGGTCGAGGCCGCCACCGTGAATGTCAAAACTTGTGCCGAGATACTTCGTGGCCATCGCGGAACACTCGATGTGCCAACCGGGCCGGCCGCGACCCCACGATGTGTCCCACGACGCAGACGCAGGTTCGCCCGCCTTTGGCGTCTTCCACAGCGCAAAGTCACGCGGGTCGCGCTTGCCGGGTTCGGCTTCTTCGACCGGGTCGGGCTGAGGCTTGACCATGACGATCTGGTTGGTGAGCTCGCCGTATTGGGGCCAACTGGCGGTATCGAAATACACGTCGCCGTTGCCACCCGGCACGGCATAGGCGTGACCGCGCTTCATGAGCAGGCGAATCAGGTCGACCATTTCGGGAATGCTGGCCGTGGCACGAGGTTCATAGGTCGGCGCCTGGATGCGCAGGGCCGTGTAGGCGTCGTTGAACTCGCGCTCCATGCGATAGGCCAGCGCCCACCACTCTTCAACCCCGGCTGCGCGAGCGTTTTCGAGAACCTTGTCGTCGATGTCGGTCACGTTGCGCACGAGCGTCACGTCGAGACCTTCGTGCGAGAGCCACCGGCGCAACTGGTCGTAAACCAGCGCGCTGCGCAGATGCCCGATGTGCGGGCTCGACTGCACGGTCGGACCACAGACATACATGCCCACTTTGCCCTCGACGAGGGGCACAAAGTCGCGCAGTTGTTGCGACTTGGAATCGAAGAGGCGGATGGTCACCGCCAAAGTCTACCGACGGGCGCGAATGAGAGCCGTTGCGATGGCCGCAACACCTTCACCGCGACCCGTGAAGCCGAGACCGTCGGTGGTCGTGGCCGACACAGACACCGGAGCGCCGACCCACGCGGTGAGCACTGACTCTGCCTCGGCACGACGCCCCGACAGGCGCGGGCGGTTACCCACAATCTGCACGGTGACATTAACCGGTGCAAAGCCGGCATCGTGCACGAGTGAAACCGCGTGCGTCACAAAGACATGACCCGCGGCACCCGAGAACCGAGGATCGTCGGTTCCAAAAACGGTTCCGATGTCGCCGAGACCCGCCGCCGAGAGAAGCGCATCGCACACGGCGTGGGCGACCGCATCGCCGTCGCTGTGTCCCGCGAGTCCGCGTTCGCCGGGCCATTCGAGACCGGCCAATGTGAGCGCCACCTGGGGAT
>JBIISS010000140.1:0-3872 GCA_044340895.1 Microbacteriaceae bacterium | reverse complement strand
CGGCGCTGAGAAGCGAAGTCGACACCCTGATCGTTGTTCCCAACGAGCGCCTCCTGGAGATTAGTGATCGAAGCATTACCATGCAGGACGCCTTCACCACGGCCGACCAGGTACTCGTTGCCGGCGTCCAGGGCATCACTGACCTCATCACCACTCCCGGGCTCATCAACCTCGACTTTGCCGATGTGAAGTCGGTGATGGCGGGAGCTGGTGCGGCACTGATGGGTATCGGTTCTGCGCGAGGCGCAGACCGTGCCATCAAGGCTGCCGAACTCGCCGTCTCGTCGCCGTTGCTCGAGGCAAGTATCGAGGGCGCACGTGGCGTCTTGGTCTCGGTCCAGGGCGGTTCAAACCTCGGTCTGTTTGAGACGGATGAAGCTGTCAAGCTCGTTCAAGAAGCTGTTCACCCTGAGGCAAACATCATCTTCGGAACAGTCATTGATGACACGCTCGGAGACGAAATTCGCATCACGGTCATCGCTGCTGGATTTGATGGCGGCGAACCGAAGAAGATTTCTGAGTCGACGCGTTTTTCTCGCTCGGCTGCGAACGTCGAAACGGGCATCATCACAACGTCGCGTCCAGCTGATGTGCACTCGGTGGAGCTTGTCGAATTGGATGATCCGTTCGTCAACACCGGTTCGCAACCGAGATACGCTGAGCCCGACTTCGGGTCGACCTTCACCGAACCGGCGCGCACGAGTTCGGTTGCGTATTCCTTGGGTCTTCCGGCCGACGAGGGCGACCTCGACGTGCCCGACTTTCTGCGCCACTAATGCAACTCGCGGCGACGCTTCGAGATCGTCTCGCAGCCGTCACCGATGGCATCGCAGACGCAGCTTCGTCAGCGGGGCGTGACCCGAGTGAGATCACGCTCGTCGTTGTGACGAAGTTTCACCCCGCTCAACTTGTTCGAGACGTGTTCGACCTCGGCATCCGAAATGTCGGCGAGAACCGCCACCAAGAAGCGGAATCTAAGTCGCTGGAGTGCGCTGACCTGGTCGGTCTTTCGTGGCACTTTATCGGGCAATTGCAGTCGAACAAAGCCCGCGCAGTGCGCAGATATGCCGACGTCATTCACTCTGTCGACCGAGCGTCGTTGGTGGATGCTCTCGCCGGCGGTGACCCGACTGAGCGCAAGCATGAGGTGCTCGACGTTCTGGTGCAGATGAACCTCACGGCCGACGGCGCGCGTGGGGGAGCATCCGATCTCGACGATATGTTGCAACTGGCTCACAAGATCGGCGCTGTGGACTCGTTACGCCTCCGGGGGATCATGGCTGTTGCCCCACTCGACGAGGCACCCGCAGATGCATTTGCCCGAGTCAAGACAGCAAGCGAGTTGTTGACCAAGGATTTCTCTGAGGCTTCGTGGCTCTCCATCGGGATGTCGCACGACTTTGTCGAGGCCATCGAACACGGCGCGACACACCTTCGCATCGGCACTGCAATCACGGGATATCGACCCACGCCGGGTTAATGTCGAAGAACAAGTTTCATCCACTGGAGGTTTCCCATGGCTAATCCGCTCAAGAAGACTTTCGTATTTCTCGGTCTTGCTGACGAAGAGGACTACGACGAGCGCTACGCGCCCACGGCTGCCGTCAATACAACCGCGGCTGCGCCTCGAGGTGGAGCCCAGGTCACTCCGATGCGACCTACTCGCGCCTCCAAGGGAGCGCCGTTACCCAGTGCCATGAACGAGATTGTTACCGTGCACCCGAAGGCCTATGCCGACGCGCGAATCATTGCAGAGAACTTCCGCGAGGGCATTCCCGTCATCATGAACCTTTCTCAGATGACCGAACACGACGCAAAACGACTGATTGACTTTGCGAGCGGACTGACCCTCGGTCTCTTTGGTTCGATTGACCGCGTGACGAGTCAGGTATTTCTGCTTTCGCCAGAAAGTGTGGCCGTGTCGGGTGACGACGCCGCCAACACCGGCGAAGTCGACCGCACGTTTGTCAACTAGTAACTCTCGTTTAGTTTCGCGACACCGGTCATGAACTTAATTTCGTTGGTTGCGACGATTGTCTACTACGCACTGAACGTCTTCGTGGTGTTCATGTGGGCGCGACTTATCATTGACTTGATTCGCGGCGTTCGACCGGACTGGCGACCGAGAAGCGTTCTCCTTGTGCTTCTGAATGTGGTCTACGCCGTGACAGATCCACCTATGCGCGCTGTTCGAAAGGTCGTCAAGCCAATTCGCGCCGGAGCAATCGCTTTAGACTTGTCATGGACGATTGTCTTGCTCGCAGCCATCATCGGGATGTACGTCGCCCTCGCCATCGCCTAAGGTTTGCTAGCCTTGTAGAGGATTTCGTTTGCTGTGTTCTTCTCGGTGAACGACACGCTCGAGCAAAGGACGTAAGTGACATGGCTTTGACACCTGAAGATGTGGTGAACAAGCGTTTTCAGCAGACGAAATTTCGCGAGGGCTACGACCAGGATGAGGTCGATGATTTTCTTGACGAAATCGTTGTTGAATTGCGACGACTGAATCAAGAAGTGGACGACCTGCGCAAGCGCGCAGCGGCGGCAGAGGCTCGTGCCGGGGGCACCAAGGGTGCGGCAGCGGCGGCTCCGACAACGTTCCCGACGGCGGATTTCCCCGAGTTGGCAGGAGTCGACTCGACGTCGTCGAACAACTTGTTGCAACTCGCTCGCCGCTTGCATGAAGAACACGTTCGCGAAGGCATCGAAAAGCGAGATGCTTTGGTTGCAGAGGGTCAGGCCACAGCCGCGCGCGTGATTGCCGAAGCTGAAACCAATGCGCGGTCGAAGGTCAATAAGTTTGACCAAGAACGAGCCATGCTTGAGAACAGCATCAACGAGCTCCGAACGTTCGAGCGCGAATACCGCACGAAGCTCCGCGGTTACATTGAAGGTCAACTGAAAGACCTCGACGGCATGACGGCCGAGGCGGCTTCGACCCGTTGAGTGAGGTCACGCGGCGAGCATCCGCGTGGATGATCGTGCTCATCTTTGGCTTGGCTAGCCTCATTCTCCTCACGGACCAGATTTCAAAGGCAATCGTCGTTGATCAGATGGTTGAAGGAGAAACGATTCCCGTTCTTCCGGGGTTCTTTGAATTGACCTTCGTGCGTAACCCCGGCGCATCTTTCGGTCTCGCTGGCGGGATGACGTGGGTTTTTTCCATTCTTGCCTTCGCCGTCGTTGTTGCAATCGCAATTTTTGCGCGGCGCATCCATTCTGTGCGCTGGGCAGTCATGATTGGGCTGTTGCTCGGTGGCACTGTGGGTAACCTGTCGGATCGTCTTTTTCGGCAACCCGGGTTTCCCAATGGCATGGTTGTCGACTTTATCTCGACACCCTGGATGATGCCCGCCATTTATAACGTGGCAGACATCTGCATCGTGTCGTCGATGATTCTGTTTGGTTGGTTTAGCATCTTGGGACTCAAGCTCGACGGCACTCGCGAAATCGCGCCGGCTAAACCCAAAAAATCGGCCGCCAAAAAGAGCACGTGACGATGGAATCTCGCACGCTCCCGGTTCCCGATGGGCTTGACGGCGAGCGTGCTGACGCCGGAATCTCGCGCATGCTGGGCATCTCACGGACCGTGATCGCCGACGCGTGTGATGCCGGCACGGTCGAGCTTGATGGTGTGGCGCTGAAGAAGTCCGACAAGCTTCGCGCCGGAGGGCTACTGACGGTCTCGTGGACGGGACAGCGTGAGCTTGTGATTGAAGCAACCGTCGTTGAAGACATGGTGATTATCTACAACGACGACGATTTCGTTGTCGTTGACAAGCCCGTTGGCGTCGCTGCGCATCCGGCGACGAGTTGGACCGGACCGACCGTGCTTGGCGGGCTGGCCGCGGCCGGATTTCGTATCTCGACAT
>JBIISS010000139.1:0-3875 GCA_044340895.1 Microbacteriaceae bacterium | reverse complement strand
CTCTCGTGGCGATAGCACGCTTCTGCCGCGAGTTCTTCGGTCACGTGTTGTCCTACAGTGCGGTGACGCTGATTGACTCAATGACCACGTCGTTCAGCGGGCGGTCTCGGCCGTCCGTTTGAACTTTAGCGATTTCATCGACAATCTTGCGACTATCCGCGTCGGCAACTTCGCCGAACACAGTGTGCTTTCCGAATAGGTATTGAGTCGGAGCAACCGTGATGAAGAACTGCGACCCATTCGTCCCCTGGCCACCCTGTGTGCCGGCATTTGCCATTGCAAGTTTGTACGGCTCGTTGAAATCAAGTTCGGGGTGAATTTCGTCGTTGAATTGATACCCCGGTCCGCCGAAGCCCTGGCCGAGTGGGTCGCCGCCCTGAATCATGAATCCGGCAATAATGCGGTGAAATACCGTTCCCGCGTAAAGCGAGTCCGTACGCTTTTCCGCCGTCGCTGGATCAGTCCATTCCTTATCACCGGTGGCGAGACCGATGAAGTTCGCAACGGTCTTGGGCGCGTGATTTCCGAAAAGGTTTACCGTGATGGGCCCGTGGTTGGTGTTGATAACGGCGGTGGCGGTGTGTGTCGACATGATGGTTATTCTTTCACACGCGTGGCCTGTGCTTCGTCGAGAGTGACATGATTGTTACTACCACCCGGAAGGAAAGTGCCCACATGGCAAAGAAACGAGACCCGCGCGAAATGCTACGCGAAGAAGCGCGCTCAATTCTTCGAGAGCAGAGGCGCATCTTGGCTCGTGCGGGAGCGGCGACCCGAGAGGCAAGCCAGGATTTTGGTCGTTACGCGCAGGATGAGGTCTTCCCTCGCTTTGTCTCGGGTAGCCGCCGCGGTGTATCCCAGGCTCGTCACGCTCTTGTTGACGACGTGCTTCCGGCGGTTGGCGCCGCAGTGGGTGCTGCGATGAACCTGCTTGATGGCAAGGCGCCGAAAAATGCCCGGGCAGCACTTTCAGCGGCGCGCAGCGTAGTTTCACGTGCAACAAAAGGCGGGCCCAAAACCTCGCCAGCTGTCGGGGCGTACGTTGGCGTGGCCATTGGTATCGCTGCCTTGGTGGGAATCGGGTACATCGCCTACCAAACTTTCCGAGCCGACGATGAATTGTGGGTTGAAGAGGACGACGACCTCTAGGCTCGATTGCTATGGCCCGCCCGTCTTCGACCACGCTGTCATCGGAACACTTTGTTCCGCACATTCAAGGCCTACGGGCTGTTGCCGTTCTGCTCGTTGTTGTCTATCACTTCTGGCCAGGTCGGCTTCCGGGTGGCTTCATTGGCGTTGACGTCTTTTTTGTCATTTCGGGCTTCCTCATCACGGGACAACTGACTCGCGAACTTTCTGCCCGGGCGCGCATTGACCTGCCGTCGTTCTGGGCCAAGCGAATCCGTCGACTTATCCCTGCGTCACTCTTTGTTTTGGCGGTCTCGGCAGTACTCACCGCATTCGTGATGCCCCTCGCCTACCTGCATGAATCGCTGTGGGACATTGCTGCGAGCGCCCTCTATTGGCAAAACTGGCACTTGGCCGCCGAATCGGTCAATTACCTGGCCAGCACGGGAAGCACCATCGCTGAGCATTACTGGTCGCTCGCGGTTGAAGAGCAGTTCTACGTGGTGTGGCCGTTGCTCCTGCTCGGCGGATTTGCTTTAGGAGCCAAGTTCGCGGCGGCGAAACGGTGGTCGTTTGTGGTCGGCACCGTCGTCGTCGTCGCGATTGTGTCGCTCGCCTTGTCGGTCTGGTTCACAGGCATCGACCCTGCCCGGGCCTATTTTGTGTTGTTCACCCGAATGTGGGAATTTGCTGCGGGCGCGCTGCTCGCTCTGTTCCCCGCTTTGCGGTTTCGTGGTCGCTGGGCCAGCAACACCTTCGGGCTCGTTGGGCTTGGTCTGGTCTTCGCCAGTGCCGTTCTGCTCACCGGCGAAGTCGCGTTTCCGGGATGGATCGCGCTCATTCCCGTTGCTGGAACGGTTCTCATTCTGGCGTTGAACCCGGCCCGCACGCGTTTCAACGTCACGGGCGTTCTCTCTAGTCGTCCGTTCACCTTTGTGGGTGACATTTCGTATTCGTTGTACCTGTGGCACTGGCCACTCATTGTCGTTGCCCCGTTCATCATCGGGTGGGGCCTCGGCACGGTCAACCGAATCATCTTGTTTGCCGCCGGGTTTGTGCTCGCGTGGCTGACCAAGAAACTGATTGAGGATCCGTTCCGGCGTCTGCCGTATCTGGTGTCACGCAAGCCGCGGTTTACCTTCGGCTGGATGCTCGTTTCGCTCGGCCTTATCGGCGCCCTTCTGGCCGGAGTTTTTGCCTACGCACAGCCAAAATATGAGGTTGCCGCCGCCGATCTTGTCGCCGTGACAGACAACCCACCCGAGTGTTTTGGGGCCGCCGTGATCACTGGATGCTCCAACGCGGCCCTCGACGGTGTCGTGATTCCCAGCCCTGAGTTTGGGAGTGCAGATCGCCCGGAGCATGAGGAATGCCTCGTGCAGCTGAACGAGTCGGATTTGGTCACGTGCACGTTCGGCTCCACCGCAACCAACGCACCCCGCGTTGCTCTGATTGGCGACAGTCATGCGTACCAGTTCATCGACGCCCTGATTCGTGAGTCAGAAACGAATGGTTGGTCGCTGACCACATACCTCAAGGGTGCGTGCCCCTGGACGATGGCCGATCCTGACGACAGCAATCCCGCGTTCATCGAGTCGTGCCGCACCTGGCGAGACAATCTGGCTGTTGAACTTGCGGACATCGAGCCATATGACGCCATCATCACATCCGCTCTGTCGAGTGGCCTCGTCGCCGCCTCGGGCAACGTCGAGCAAGCTTCGATTGATGCCGCCGCTGCGTGGACCGCACAATCACGATCAGCACGCATCGTCGTTATCGCCGACAACCCGGCCGTCGGGTTTGACCCCAACAATTGCTTGCGCGCGGGAACTCCTCAATCGTGCGAGTTTTCGAGAGCCGATGGTCTCGTGTCACCAGATCCCTTGGGTTCGGCAGCCGACCTCGTCGCAAAATCTATGGTCGTCGACTTCACCGATGTGTTCTGTGACGCCTCGACATGTCAGGTGGTCATTTCGGGCGCGAATGTGTACCGCGACCAAGATCACCTCACAGCAACTTTTGCCAACACCATGGGTTCCACCATCGCTGCGACCGTGAATGCGGTCCTTCGCGCAAAGTAGGTTCCTCGCTTCGCCCTATTTTCGGCGACGCAAACGATCAAACATCGTTGCCGGCGACGAGATCGTGAGGTGCGATGATTTGTGCATCACGATAGCTCCGACGGCCCGAACTTTGCGGAAGCGGCTACTCAACAAGAAGAACGGAGTGCCGATTGCAAGGATTGCGCCGGCAGTTCCCACTGGTCCGAGAGCGGCGATACCCGTATTGACAAGACTTCCAAGTTGCGAAATACCTGAACCGAGAGGATCACGCGTCCATTGGGCAAAGAGGGTTTGGTCCGAACTGAAGTCAAAGTCTTCACCGTCGGCGTAAGACGTACCCGAGCCATCTTCCTCGGTGTTCCAGCCAGCGAATGTGTGCCCCTCGCGCGTGAGCGCGTTGGTCGCGAGCGGAGCGATTCCCCCGGTCTCCTGGGCCGGCATGTCACCCGAACCGCCGTTTGCGTCAAACGTCACGGTGTGGTTTTCAGCCCACTGGGCGAAGAGCGTCTCGTCGGCGGAGAAATTAAAGCTCCCGCCGTCGACATACGGAGTGCCCAAGCCATTCTGCTGGGTATTCCACCCAATGAAGGTGAAGCCCTCCCGGGTCAGCGTATTCGGAGACAGATTCGTTGTGCCCTCGTGGCTTTGCGGAGCCATCGTTCCTAAACCACCATTCGGGTTGAA
>JBIISS010000138.1:0-3907 GCA_044340895.1 Microbacteriaceae bacterium | reverse complement strand
ATCAGCGCCGACCAGTCGACCGAAATCGAAAACGAACGCAAAACCACGAACGTCAACGTGCCAGCAGCCGCCGCTACGGCATAGAGCGATCCCACGTGCATCACGGTTATGGGAGTGGCAAGCAAGATGTCTCGGATGACGCCGCCACCGACAGCCGACACAGTGCCGACAAAGATTGACGGGATGATCGGCAGCCCTTGAGCGAGTGCAGCAGCCACACCGATGGCGCCGAAGAGACCGATGGTGAGCGCATCGGCGACCGTGATTACCCAATCAATTTTGCGCACAAGGCGAGCGAGGAGCATCCCCAGCAATGCGAAAAGAACCGCAACGCTGAGATACCAGTCTGCGCTGAGCGCAACCAGGGGGCGTTGCAGCAAAAGGTCTCGCAGAAATCCGCCGCCCAAACCAGTGGCAGTGCCAATCATTGCTACGCCGAGGAGATCGAGTTGGCGGTCTCGAAATTGGGCTGCGAACATGGCGCCCTGCAGACTCCCGATGCCAACCGCCGCAAAGTCAACCCACGAGGGAACTTCTATTGACATGGGATCCATGAGTCAATTCCTATCACGCGAATTGGATGTGCGTGGGTTATGGTGACCACATGGAGAACCAAATTTTCAGAATCATCTTCGTCGTTTTCGTTGGCTTGATGGTCGCATTCTTCGTGGGCTTTGGAATTGATGCTTTTTACCCCGAGCCGATTTACCCTCAGGCCATTCAGGACATGTGGACCATGTTGGGAAGCAAGACCCCGACAGCCGAAGAGCAAGCCACGATCAATGCTCTAGAGCAGGCCTTTCAACTCCAACAGCAGACTCACAATCGAATTGTCTCCATCGTCGTGACGATCGCAGCCGTAATCTTTCTCGCTCTGAGTGTTTTGCTCGAGAACAAAAACCGCGTCATGGCGAACGGAATCATGCTCGGCGGATTGTTCTCGCTGCTTTACGGGGCCGCCCGCGGACTCGGGTCGCAGGACTCGATGGTCACCTTCATCACTGTCGGCGTTGGCCTGGCGGCGGTGGTTCTCATCGGGCTACGTCGATTTAGTCACGCACGCGAAACTAGCTCCGCACCGCGCGATTAATCCCGGACACCACGGCTTTGAGCGTTGCCGTTGAAATGTCGGAATCGATTCCAACACCCCACAACCGCTGTCCGTCGACATTGAGCTCGACGTAAGCAGCGGCGCGGGCGTCTCCACCCGCAGCCAGCGTGTGCTCGACGTAATCGAAGAGCTCGATCGCAATTCCGTGAGTGCTCATCATCTTGATGAACGCATCAATCGGGCCGTTACCCTCTGATTCCTGACGTGAGACGTTGTCGCCGTCGCGCAGGTCGACACTGAGCTTTACCGTGCCCGAGAAATCGCTTTCGGTGCGGGTCCCGTGCAGTTCAAAACGCCCCCACTTGTCGGCCGAGTTTTCAGATGGTAAATACTCATCCTGGAAGATTCGCCACAGGTCGTCGCTCGATACTTCGCCACCCTCGGCGTCGGTCTTTGCTTGCACGACGGCGGAAAACTCGATTTGCAAGCGACGAGGAAGATCCAGCGCGTGGTCCTGCTTGAGCAGATACGCCACTCCGCCTTTGCCCGACTGCGAGTTCACTCGAATCACGGCTTCGTAGGTTCGACCGAGGTCCTTCGGGTCAACCGGCAGGTAGGGAACAGCCCAAACCAAGTTGTCGACGTGGGTGCCTTGAGTGGCCGCATCCGCCGCCATCGCTTCAAAGCCCTTCTTGATGGCATCTTGGTGAGAGCCACTGAACGCCGTGTATACGAGGTCTCCGGCCCACGGGCTGCGCTCGTGAACCTTGAGTTGATTGCAGTACTCCGCTGTGCGGCGCACCTCGTCAAGGTTGGAGAAATCAATCTGCGGGTCAATGCCCTGCGTGAACAAGTTGATGCCCAAGGCCACGAGGTCAACGTTTCCGGTGCGTTCGCCGTTACCAAAGAGGCAGCCTTCGATGCGGTCCGCGCCGGCCATGTAACCAAGCTCAGCAGCAGCGACAGCGGTGCCTCGATCGTTGTGCGGGTGCAGCGAAACGATGATGTTCTCTCGCGGAGTGAGGTGTCGGCTCATCCACTCAATGGAGTCGGCATACACGTTGGGCGTTGCCATCTCGACGGTCGCCGGCAGGTTGATGATGACCTTGCGATCTGCGGTGGGCTCAAAGACCTCAATGACCTTGTTGCAGATCTCAGCAGCAAATTCGAGCTCGGTACCCGTGAAGCTTTCGGGCGAGTACTCGTAGTAGACGGTCGTCTCGGGGATGGTCTTCTCGAGCTCGCGACACAAACGTGCACCATGCAAGGCGATGTCGATGATGCCTTGCTTCTCTTCACGAAAAACCACTTCGCGCTGAAGGATGCTCGTCGAGTTGTAGAGGTGAACGACAGCCTGCTTGGCTCCCGCGATGGATTCATACGTGCGCTCGATCAGGTGGTCACGAGCTTGTGTGAGAACCTGAATCACGACGTCGTCGGGAATCGCGTTCTGGTCAATGAGTGAGCGCACGAAGTCAAAATCGGTCTGGCTCGCAGACGGAAACCCAACTTCGATTTCTTTGTAGCCCATTCGCACGAGCAAATCGAACATGATGCGCTTGCGTTCGGGGCTCATCGGATCAATGAGTGCCTGGTTGCCGTCCCGCAGGTCGACCGCGCACCAGCGCGGAGCCTTATCGATACGCTTGCCGGGCCACGTTCGGTCGGGCAAGTCAATGCCTAGTGTCTCGTGATATGGGAGGTACTTGTGCACCGGCATTCCGCTCGGCATTTGCTGGTTCTTCATGCTGTTCTCTCTTAGCTCGTCAAGGTGGGAAGCCAACGAAAGCTCCGCGACGAGGATGGCTAGAGTTGCGCCCCGTCGCGGCGACTAAGAAGAAGCAGACCTACCGACATGACAACAGGCTAACACCGCTAAAAGCCGAGGCGTTGCAGTAGTTTCGGATCTCGTTGCCAGTCCTTGGCAACCTTCACGCGAAGTGACAGAAAGACCGGGTGTCCGAGCAACGCTTCAATCTCGACCCGCGATCGCGCACCGATGTCACGCAGACGCTCTCCGCCTTTACCGATAATGATGCCCTTCTGGCTGTCCCGCTCGACGAAAACGTTCGCGTAGACGTCGATGAGGTCCTTGTCTTCGCGTTTCATGATGTCGTCAATCGTCACCGCGAGCGAGTGCGGTAACTCATCGTCAACGCCCTCCAGGATCGCCTCGCGGATGAGCTCGGAAACCCGCTTGAACTGGTCGTCATCGGTGGTCGCATCCGTCGGATAGAACGCCGGCCCCGGAGGAAGCAAAGCAATGAGTTCTTCGGTCAGCACATCAAGCTGTTCTCCAGCCGTCGCCGAAATCGGAATGAGCGACGACCAGTTGCGTAGTTCGTTCACCTGCAACAAACGTTCGGCGATCTGTTGTTTGCTCGCGACGTCGACCTTAGTGATCACGGCCACCTTGATTGCGCGAGGGAAGTTCTCAAGTTGCTCACTGATGAATCGGTCGCCAGGGCCGACGGGTTCGTCGGCTGGAAAACACATGCCAATAACGTCAACGTCACCGAGTGTTGACTGAACGAGCGCGTTTAGTCGCTCGCCGAGAAGCGTGCGCGGACGGTGAATTCCCGGAGTGTCGACCAAGATTAATTGTCCTGACGGGCGAGAAACGATACCGCGAATCACGTGTCTCGTCGTCTGTGGCTTCGCGCTCGTGATGGCCACTTTCTCACCAACGAGTGCGTTCGTCAGAGTGGATTTGCCCGTATTGGGTCGACCGACGAACGAGACGAAACCGCTGCGATAACTTCCCTCGTCTTCTTTGGCGTTCTTCGAGGGACGAGCCATTAGTTTTCCCCGCCGTCAAAGGCGTCTTGGGCGTCGATGAGCTCCGGAGTGCGTTCA
>JBIISS010000137.1:0-3913 GCA_044340895.1 Microbacteriaceae bacterium | reverse complement strand
CCGGAGGCGGTTACGGTGCCATCAAGAAAGACCTCGCCGAGCAGGTCACGGCGAGCTTCGCACCCATCGCGGCGCGCACGCACGAGTTGCTTGCCGACCCGGCCGAGCTCGACCGCATCTTGGGCGCTGCCGCGGATCGCGCATCCGTCGTGGCAAATGCCACCGTCGAACGCGTTTATGACCGCGTGGGGCTACTTCGCCGTTCGTCCACTTCTTAGAAGATTCTTGGAAATCGGATACCCAAAAGGAATAAGAACAGGCATAGGCTGTTATCAATAGAGCAACGCGCTCCGGGGTCAGTGTAAGTCTGAACCGGCGGTAAAAGTCCGCGAACCTTGACGCCCACCCATCCGGGTGACGCATCACAGGCCGAGCCGGTGGAATTCCGGGACCGACGGTTAAAGTCCGGATGAGAGGTAGCGCGTCACGAGGTAACTCGTGTGATGTGTTGCGCCGTCATGGCGCCAATCGTCGTCCCGGAGTTTGTGTTGCAGGTCAAAAACCTCCACACGAAACGGACACTACACATGACTGGCACCTCGCCCGCGTCGAACCCGGCTGACACAGCCGTCGGTGGCGCGTCGGCCTATGCCGAGATGATGCATCGTGCCGTCGAATTGTCAAAGAACGGCCCGGCTCACGATGCAAACCCTCGCGTGGGTTGTGTCGTGCTGAATGCGCAGGGTGCGATCATCGCTGAAGGCTGGCACCGCGGCTCGGGCACGCCCCATGCCGAGATCGACGCACTTTCTCAACTTTCCCCCGAGCAAGCTCGCGGAGCCACGTTCGTCGTCACTCTCGAGCCCTGCAACCACACCGGACGCACAGGCCCCTGCGCCAACGCGCTCATCGACGCGGGGGTCACTCGCGTCGTGTTCGGCCTCACCGATCCGGGAGACGTCGAGGGTGGTGGTGGTGACAAGCTTCGCGCTGCGGGCATTGAGGTGGTCGGTGGCGTCGCGCCCGGAGCTGTGATGAGCGTTGTCTCCGACTGGTACCGCTCCGCCGCGCTTGGTCGCCCGGTCGTGACGGTTAAGTGGGCGTCAAGTTTGGACGGACGCGCCGCGGCAAATGACGGAACGAGCCAGTGGATTTCTTCACTCGAATCTCGCGAGCGAGTTCACGCGCAACGAGCCGAGCACGATGCCATTACCGTCGGAACCTCGACCGTTCTGGCCGACAACCCGTCACTGACAGCACGCACACCAAACGGTGACCTACTCGAACACCAGCCCATTCCCGTGGTCATCGGCGAGCGCGCGGTTACGGGCGAGCGACTTGAAGCTCACCCGCGCGAGGTCGTTCACCTGCGCACACGGGACTTGAGTCTCGCCCTGCGCGACCTGCACGAGCGGGGCATCCACTCGCTCTACGTCGAAGGCGGGCCAACACTCGCCAGCGCATTCATCGAGGCCGGATTCGTCGACAAGCTATATGTCTTCATCGCCCCCGTCTTGCTCGGTGGAGCCAAACTCGCTCTCACCGACCTTGGAGTCACAACCCTGACCGACCGCATTGACGTTGTCGTGGACAGCGTGGAACACCTAGGCCGCGACCTTCTGATCACCGCTCATCCGGCACGACCAAACACCGAAAGAGAGGCCCGCTGATGTTTACCGGACTCATTGAAGAAGCAGGCGAAATTGTGGCCATCGAGCCTTCGGGCGACGGTGCACGTTTCACTGTGCGGGGCAACAAGGCCCTGTCGGATGCCCAACACGGCGACTCCATTGCGGTCAGCGGTGTCTGTCTCACCGTCATCGCGCAGACACCCGACACGTTCACAGCCGACGTCATGGCACAAACCCTCGACATGAGCACACTCAGCGATGCCAAGCCGGGTACTCGCATCAACCTCGAGCGCGCTGCGAAAGCGGGCGACCGACTCGGCGGCCATATCGTGCAAGGTCACGTCGACGGCACGGCGAGCGTGATTGAGGTTCGACCGGGCGAAGAATGGCGCGTGATTCGCTTTTCACTCTCCCCCGAGCTCGCACCTCTCGTCGTGAACAAAGGCTCAATCTGCATCGATGGCGTTTCGCTCACGGTCAGCGACATCAGCGACCCGTCAGAGCCAGCCCAGTGGTGCGAAGTGTCACTCATCCCCGAGACGCTCGTGGCGACGACCTTGGGTGACCGCGTGGCCGGCGACCGCGTGAACATCGAGACCGACATCGTCGCCCGACACGTCGAACGCATGCTCAGCTTTCACACGACCCAAACACAAGGAGGTCGCTCATGAGCGAGTCCGACATCAAACTGACCCCCATGCCCGAGGTGCTCGACGCATTGCGCGCCGGCAAGCCCGTACTCGTTGCCGACGACGAAGGACGTGAAAATGAAGGTGACGCCATCATGGCGGCCGAACTCGCGACACCCGAGTGGGTGGGGTGGATCATCCGCAATTCGTCTGGCTTGCTCTGCGCGCCGGTGTCGCGAGACATCGCCGATGGCTTGAATCTGCCAATCATGGTCGAGCGCAACGAAGACACGCGCCGAACTGCTTACACGGTGACCGTCGACGCGAGCCACGGCATCACAACGGGCATTAGCGCGGCCGACCGCTCGCGCACGCTCAACGTGCTCGCCAACTCAGAATCGACCTCGCACGACCTCATTCGCCCGGGACACATACTTCCGCTTCGGGCAATGGATGGGGGCGTTCACGAGCGTGCCGGGCACACCGAGGCTGCAATTGACCTCATGCGCCTCGCAGGGCTTCGCCCTGCCGCCGTCATCGCCGAAATCGTCGAGGACTCGGGTGAGATGATGCGCATGCCCGGACTCATGGCACTCGGCCGCAAGACAGACATTCCCGTGACAACCGTTGCCGCGATTATGGCGTGGATTGACGAACACGGCATTGAGCGCCCCAAACTCGAGGACCTCAACCAAAAGCGCGTTCATTTCGAGGTGGAAACGACCGTTCCCACAAAGTTCGGGCTTCTCACGTTCCGCGGGTACCGCGACCGAATGACTGGTTCTGACCACGTCGCCATTGTCTCGGGCAAACCGACCAAGAACGGCACCCTCGTTCGAGTGCACAGCGAATGCCTCACCGGTGAGGCTCTCGGGTCGCTCAAGTGCGAGTGCGGTCCACAGCTCGACGAGGCCTTGCGCACGATCGCGCGCGAAGGCGGTGTCGTGTTGTACATGCGCGGGCACGAAGGCCGCGGCATCGGTCTCGTGAACAAGTTCAAGGCGTATCGCTTGCAAGAGGAGGGCCTCGACACGCTCGATGCAAACCTTGCACTCGGCTTCCCCGCTGACGCCCGCGACTACACAGCTGCTGCCCGGATGCTCGAAGATCTCGGCATTGAATCAGTTCGACTGTTGTCGAACAACCCCGAAAAGAGACGCCAGCTCATTGAGCACGGAATTCAAATTGACGGCCTGGTTCCTCTCGTCGTCGGGCTCGGTGACTTCAACGTCGGCTACCTCGACGTCAAGCGCGACCGCATGGGGCACCAGCTGCCGACCGTGCTTCCCATTCTCGAAAACCTCGCCCCCACGAAGGTGGTGAACGACTAATGGCCGGACACGGGTCTCCCACGGCAACACTCAACGTTGACGGCCGCGGCATCGACGTCGTCATCGTGTCCGGAACGTGGCACGACGAAATCTCGAACGGCCTACTCGCTGGCGCTGAGCGCGCGCTCACCAAGGCGGGCGCCACTTTCTCGGTCGTGCGCGTAGCTGGTTCGTTCGAATTGCCGCTCGCCTGTCAGGTGGCTCTGCAGCAGGGAGCTGACGCTGCCGTGGCACTCGGCGTGATCATCCGAGGGGGCACTCCCCACTTTGAGTACGTGTCGGATGCGGCGACGAGCGGCCTTCTGCAGGTCACGTTGTCGACAGGCAAGCCAGTCGGTTTCGGCGTGCTCACACTGGATGATGAGCAACAGGGTCTCGATCG
>JBIISS010000008.1:0-13470 GCA_044340895.1 Microbacteriaceae bacterium | reverse complement strand
CGAAGGTCGCGTGCCACTACACACGCTTCGCTCGAACATCGACTACGGCTTCTACGAAGCCAAGACCACCTTCGGCCGCATCGGTGTGAAGGTCTGGATTTACAAGGGTGATATCACCAACAAGGAACTCGCTCGCGAACAGGCCAACATGAAGCCCGTTCGTAATGAGCGCGGCGACCGCGGCCCACGCCGCAACTCAGCCCCCCGGGCTGATGCGCCGGTGGCAGCAGGAGTTGAGGCATAACCATGTTGATTCCACGTCGAGTTAAGCACCGCAAGCAGCACCACCCGGGTCGTTCGGGCGCTGCCACCGGTGGTACGAAGGTCACCTTTGGTGAATTCGGTATCCAGGCCCTGACGCCTGCTTATGTGACCAACCGTCAGATCGAGTCCGCTCGTATCGCCATGACGCGTCACATCAAGCGTGGTGGAAAGGTGTGGATCAACATCTACCCCGACCGTCCGCTCACCAAGAAGCCTGCCGAAACCCGCATGGGTTCGGGTAAGGGTTCGCCGGAGTGGTGGGTTGCCAACGTCAAGCCAGGTCGCGTGCTCTTCGAGCTCAGCGGCGTAAACGAGACGATTGCGCGCGAGGCAATGCTCCGCGCCATCCACAAGCTGCCTCTGAAGGCACGCATCATCAAGCGCGAAGAGGGTGACGCATAATGGCGATCGGATCCAAGGAACTCAAGTCCGTTGACCTCGACACGTTCGACAACGAGCGCCTCATCGAGGAGCTCCGTCGCGCGAAGGAAGAGCTGTTCAACCTGCGCTTCCAGGCCGCTACGGGTCAGCTCGAGAGCCACGGACGCGTGCGTGCCGTGAAGCGCGACATCGCGCGCATCTACACGGTGCTGCGCGAGCGCGAGCTCGGCATCCGCGCCACCCCGGTTGCAACCGCTGCACCAGCACCGAAAGCAAAGGCCGCACCGAAGGCGAAGGCTGCTGACGCGGTCGAAGCAGACGAAACCACGGAGGAGACCAAATAATGGCCGAGACCAAGACTGCAAAGAAGGCCGACAAGGCCGAAGCGGTTGTTCGCGGATACCGCAAGGTTCGTCGCGGATACGTCACCAGCGACAAGATGGACAAGACCATCGTTGTCGAGGTGGAGGACCGCGTGAAGCACCCCCTGTACGGCAAGGTCATGCGTCGTAGCTCGAAGGTGAAGGCTCACGATGAGCTCAACACCGCGGGCATCGGTGACCTCGTTGTGATCAGCGAGACCCGTCCGCTCAGCGCCTCAAAGCGCTGGCGTCTGGTCGAAATCGTCGAGAAGGCCAAGTAGTCCTCGCGGACTGCTTCGTAAGAGGTAAGAGAAGATGCTTCAGCAAGAATCGCGACTTAAGGTCGCCGACAACACAGGCGCCAAAGAGCTGCTCACCATTCGCGTGCTCGGTGGCTCCGGTCGTCGCTACGCCGGACTCGGTGATGTCATCGTTGCAACCGTTAAGGATGCAATCCCCGGTGGCAACGTGAAGAAGGGTGACGTCGTCAAGGCGGTCATCGTTCGCACCAAGAAGAACACGCGTCGCGCGGATGGCTCGTACATCAAGTTCGACGAGAACGCAGCTGTCATTCTCAAGAACGATGGCGATCCTCGCGGAACCCGTATTTTCGGACCGGTTGGACGTGAACTTCGCGACAAGAAGTTCATGAAGATCGTGTCCCTCGCCCCGGAGGTTATCTAATCATGGCGAACATCAAGAAGGGTGACCTCGTTCAGGTCATCAGTGGTCGCACCCAGGCTCGCGGCGGAGACCGTGGTAAGCAGGGCAAGGTCATCGAGGTGCTCGTTGAGCACAACCGCGTGATTGTCGAGGGCGTCAACTATGTGCAGAAGCACATGCGTGTTGGCCAGTCGTCGCGTGGAACCAAGACCGGTGGCATCGAGACGGTCGAGGCTCCCATCCACATTTCGAACGTCGCTGTGGTTGACCCCAGCACGAAGAAGCCCACGCGTGTCGGCCACCGTGTCGAGACCGTAACCAAGAACGGCGTGACCAAGACGGTTCGCGTTCGTTACGCCAAGAAGTCAGGTAAGGACCTGTAATGACGAACACTGCCGTTGCTGCTGGCAAAATCCAGCCGCGTCTGAAGCAGAAGTACCGCGCCGAAATCCAGAAGAAGCTGGCTACCGAGCTCGGATACTCCAACGTGAACGAGATTCCCACGCTCACCAAGATTGTGGTGAACATGGGTGTCGGTGAAGCTGCTCGTGACAGCAAGGTCATCGACGGCGCTATCGCCGACATGACCAAGATCACGGGTCAGAAGCCACAGGTCACCAAGGCTCGCAAATCGATCGCCCAGTTCAAGCTTCGTGAAGGTCAGCCCATCGGTTGCCACGTCACGCTGCGCGGCGACCGCATGTGGGAGTTCCTCGACCGACTTCTGTCGCTCGCCCTTCCCCGTATCCGCGACTTCCGTGGTCTTTCCGACCGCCAGTTCGACGGAAACGGCAACTACACCTTCGGCCTCACGGAGCAGTCGATGTTCCACGAGATCGACCAGGACAAGATCGACCGCGTCCGAGGTATGGACATCACGGTTGTGACCACCGCCAAGAACGACGAAGCGGGCCGCACGCTCCTTCGCGAACTCGGCTTCCCCTTCAAGACGAGCTAGTTCTTCTTGATCCACACGATTCGCCACCGCGTCTCGTGAACCACCACAGGTCGCATGCCTTGTAAAGCTCGCGAAACCTGGTGAAAGAAAGAAAAACACATATGACAATGACAGATCCGGTCGCAGACATGCTGACCAGACTGCGCAACGCGAACTCGGCACACCACGACACCGTGTCCATGCCGAACTCGCAGCTGAAGGCACGCATTGCTGACATCCTCAAGTCCGAGGGTTTCATCGCGGGCTGGGAAGTTAGCGACGCTCGCGTTGGCCAGACCCTGACCCTGAACCTCAAGTTCGGTCCGAACCGCGAGAAGTCGATCGTCGGCATCAAGCGCGTTTCGAAGCCCGGACTTCGTGTGTACGCAAAGTCGAACGAGATTCCTAAGGTTCTCGGCGGTCTCGGCGTCGCCATCCTGTCCACCTCTAACGGTCTTCTCACTGACCGTCAGGCCGAGAAGAAGGGCGTGGGCGGAGAAGTTCTCGCCTACGTGTGGTAACTCGTCATGTCACGTATTGGTCGTCTTCCCGTTGACATCCCCGGTGGCGTTACCGTCACACTCGACGGGCAAAATGTCTCCGTCAAGGGCCCGAAGGGTGAGCTTTCTCTCGTCGTGTCCGACCCGATTCGCGTTGCGATCGAGGAAAACCAGGTTGTCGTCACGCGTCCCGACGACGAGCGCACCTCGCGTTCGCTGCACGGACTGACGCGAACGCTCATCGCAAACCAGATCGTCGGTGTGACTCAGGGCTACGAAAAGGGACTCGAGGTTGTCGGCACGGGTTACCGCGTCGCCGCCAAGGGTTCGTCCTTAGAGTTCGCTCTCGGATACTCGCACTCGATCACGGTTGACCCGCCCGCCGGCATCACTTTTGAGGTCGAGGGCAACAACAAGCTCACCGTCAAGGGCATCGACAAGCAGGCCGTCGGTGAGGTTGCTGCCAACATTCGCAAGCTTCGCAAGCCCGAGCCATACAAGGGCAAGGGTGTGCGCTACGCAGGCGAAGTTGTTCGCCGCAAAGCCGGAAAGAGTGGTAAGTAAGCCATGGCTATTCAGAGCAAATCTGCATCGCGCGATCGCCGCCACGCTCGTCTTCGCAAGAAGGTTGAGGGAACCGCGACTCGTCCGCGTCTGGTTGTAACCCGTTCAGCACGCCACGTGTTCGTTCAGGTAGTTGATGACACGAAGGGCCACACGGTCGCTTCTGCATCGACGATGGAGACCGAACTCCGCGGTTTCGCTGGTGACAAGACCGCCAAGGCCAAGAAGGTCGGCGCGTTGGTTGCTGAGCGCGCCAAGAAGGCCGGCATTGAGGCTGTGGTCTTCGACCGCGGTGGAAACAAGTACGCCGGTCGCGTTGCCGCGATCGCCGAAGGAGCGCGAGAGGGTGGACTCAACCTGTGAGCGAGATTGAAAAGGAGAACGAGGTGGCTGCAGAAGCAGAAACCGTCGTAACCGAAGCTGCAGTGGTCGAATCCACCGAGTCGGTTCGTGACGAGCCCCGCGAGGCCCGTCGTGGCGCTCGCGAGCGCAACCCCAACAAGGATCGCAACCGCGACCGCGACGCCGAGAAGAGCCAGTTCCTTGAGCGCGTCGTAACCATCAACCGCGTTTCCAAGGTCGTCAAGGGTGGTCGTCGCTTTAGCTTCACCGCACTCGTCGTCGTCGGTGACGGTAACGGCATGGTCGGAATCGGTTACGGCAAGGCTCGCGAAGTTCCGCTCGCCATCTCAAAGGGTGTCGAAGAGGCAAAGAAGAACTTCTTCCGCGTTCCTCGCGTCGGCTTCACGATTCCTCACCCGGTACAGGGTGAAGCTGCTGCTGGTGTTGTACTTCTTCGTCCGGCTGCTGCTGGTACCGGTGTTATCGCCGGTGGTCCAGTTCGTGCCGTACTCGAGTGCGCCGGCATCCACGACGTTCTGAGCAAGTCGCTCGGATCGTCCAACACGATCAACATTGTTCACGCCACCGTTGAGGCACTCAAGCAGCTCGAAGAGCCGCGCGCAGTTGCCGCTCGACGCGGACTGGACTTCGACCAGGTTGCACCTGCACGTCTCGTTCGCGCAGATGCCGCCGCTAGGGCAGGTGTCTAATGGCCGCACGTCTCAAGGTCACACAGATCAAGTCGGTAATTAGCGAAAAGCAAAACCAGCGCGACACGCTTCGCAGTCTCGGACTCAAGCGCATTGGCGACATCGTCGTCAAGGAAGACAGCCCCGTGAACCGTGGCTATGTCAAGACCGTCGCTCACCTGGTGAAGGTTGAGGAGATTGACTAATGGCTGAAAACAAAGACGAAGCGAAGGCGGCCCCGAAGGCTGCTGCCGCTAAGGCTCCCGCAAAGGCTGCTGCCCCGAAGGCCGCTGCTGCCAAAGCTCCGGCTGCCGCTAAGGCACCGGCTGCGAAGGCTCCGGCTGCGAAGGCTCCGGCCGCTGCCAAAGCTGCCGCCACGAAAGCTGCCGCTCCCAAAGCAGCTCCAGAAAAGCCAGCTGCGGCAAAGGCGGAAGCACCAAAGGCTGAAGCACCGAAGGCTGAAGCACCGAAGGCCGCCGCGCCGAAGGCTGAAGCACCGAAGGCCGCCGCGCCGAAGGCTGCGCCCAAAGCTGCTGCAAAGAAGGAGCCCGGCGCACCAAAGGAACACCTGCTCAAGGTTCACCACTTGCGTCCCGCACCGGGTGCCAAGAAGGAACGCACCCGCGTTGGTCGTGGTGAAGGTTCGAAGGGTAAGACCGCTGGTCGTGGAACTAAGGGCACGAAGGCTCGTTACCAGGTGAAGATCGGATTTGAGGGCGGCCAGATGCCCCTTCACATGCGCTCACCGAAGTTGCGCGGTTTCAAGAACCCGTTCCGCACCGAATACCAGGTGGTCAACCTCGAGAAGCTTGCGGAGTTGTACCCCTCGGGTGGAAACGTCACGGTTTCCGACCTCGTAACCAAGGGAGCCGTTCGCAAGAATGAGCTCGTCAAGGTGCTTGGCAACGGCGACATCGCGGTTAAGCTGAACGTTACGGTCGACAAGGTCTCGAGCTCAGCTGAGCAGAAGATCGTTGCCGCCGGTGGTTCGGTCAAGTAACCGTCGCCACTGCTCTTTATGTTGTGAGGCGTGTGGTCCTCGGATTAGGTCCGGGGGCTGCACAGCTTCCACAAAGAAAGAAACCAGGAGAAGCTTGTGTTTAGCGCAGTAGCGCGGATCTTCCGCACCCCCGACCTTCGACGCAAGATCGGCTTTACGATCTTCATCGTCGCCCTGTTCCGTTTCGGTTCGTTCATCCCTAGCCCGTATGTCGACTTCGGCAACGTGCAGGCGTGTCTCGCAGCCAACCAAAACACCTCAGGACTCTACGAACTCGTCAACCTGTTCTCGGGTGGCGCGCTGCTCCAACTCTCCATCTTCGCGTTGGGCATCATGCCCTACATCACCGCGTCGATCATCGTGCAGCTTCTTCGCGTGGTCATTCCCCACTTCGAGGCTCTGCACAAAGAAGGTCAGGCGGGTCAATCCAAGCTGACGCAGTACACGCGTTACCTGACCATCGCCCTCGGTGTCCTTCAGTCCACCACCCTCATCACGGTTGCGCGATCGGGTGCGCTCTTCGGTTCGACCTCAACGCCCGAGTGTTCGCAGCTTCTGACGAATGACGCGTGGTACGCAATTCTCCTCATGGTCATCACGATGACGGCCGGAACCGGTCTCATCATGTGGATGGCCGAGCTCATCACCGAGCAGGGTGTCGGTAACGGCATGTCGTTGCTTATCTTCACCTCGATTGCCGCAACCTTCCCGCAGTCGATGTGGGGAATTCAGCAGGCAAAGGGTTGGAACACCTTCCTCCTCGTCATCGCTGTCGGCCTGCTTGTTGTCGCAGCCATCGTGTTCGTCGAGCAGTCGCAGCGCAGAATCCCGGTTCAGTACGCGAAGCGCGTCGTGGGTCGTCGCACCTATGGGGGTAACAACACCTACATTCCGATCAAGGTGAACATGGCCGGTGTCGTGCCCGTCATCTTCGCTTCGTCGCTGCTGTACTTGCCTGCGCTCATCGCGCAGTTCAACCAGCCCGCTGCCGGCCAAAAGCCAGCCGAATGGGTGACGTGGATCACGACCTACCTCACCACGGGTGACCACCCCATCTACATGGCCGTGTTCTTCTTGTTGATCGTCGGTTTCACATACTTCTACGTCGCTATCACGTTCAACCCCGAAGAGGTTGCGGACAACATGAAGCGATACGGAGGCTTCATTCCGGGCATTCGTGCCGGTCGTCCGACTGCGGAATACCTGGACTACGTACTCACGCGAATCACGCTTCCGGGCTCGATGTACCTCGGTGTCGTCGCACTGTTGCCGCTCATCGCTCTCGTGCTCGTCGGTGCAAACGCCAACTTCCCCTTCGGTGGAACGTCGATTCTGATTGTGGTCGGCGTGGGACTCGAGACGGTCAAGCAAATCGACTCGCAACTTCAACAGCGTCACTATGAGGGTTTGCTTAAGTGACCTCGGGCACCCGCCTCTTGCTAATCGGCCCGCCAGGTGCGGGCAAAGGAACCCAGGCTTCGCGCCTGGCTTCCGCATTTGCTGTGCCAGCAATCTCAACGGGTGACATTTTTCGTGACAACGTTGCGAACCAGACCGAGCTCGGCCTCAAGGTCAAGTCGATTATGGATGCGGGCGAATACGTTCCCGACGACATCACGAACGCCATCGTGGCCGATCGCCTGCGCGAGCCGGATGCGAAGCGTGGCTTTCTTCTCGACGGGTATCCGCGCACGCCCGACCAGGTTGCCGAACTTGATCGCGTTCTCGCCGCGGAGTACGAACCACTGAACGCTGTCGTGCTGATTGACGCCGACCCTGAGGAGGTCGTCGCTCGTCTGCTCAAGCGCGCCGCAGACCAGGGCCGGGCGGATGACACCGAAGGCGTGATTCGTCACCGCATGAGTGTCTATTCGGCGCAGACCGCTCCGCTGATTGATCTGTACGAACAGCGCGGCATTCTGGTCACGGTGAACGGACTTGGGTCAGTCGACGAGGTGACGGAGCGCATCCTGAGCGCTCTCGCCGATGCCGGTGTTGTCGCGTAACGCATGATGTTCCGCAACTCGATTTACAAGACACCCGAACAGCTTCGACTCATGGTCGAGCCGGGACTCGCGACAGCGGCCTCGCTGAAAGCCGCCAGAGCACAGATTGTCGCCGGCGCAACGACCCTCGACATCGATAAAGCAGCCGAGGCAGCAATCATCGCCTACGGTGGCGCGTCGAACTTTAAGCTCGTGCCGGGTTACCGCCACACGATTTGTGCATCCGTCAATGACGAAATCGTTCACGGGATTCCGACCACACGTGCTCTCGAAGCTGGCGACATCGTCTCAATCGACTCGGGTGCAATCATCGGCGGCTGGAACGGGGATTCCGCCATCACAGTGGTCATTCCCGGAGGAGATGCGGCCGAATCGAAACGACGCACCGAACTGTCGAACGTGACCGAAGGTTCGCTGTGGGCGGGCATCGCACGACTCGCTGTGGCCAAGCACCTCAACGAGGTCGGGGACGCAATCCAGACGTACATCGAAACCGAAGGCGCCAAGGTCGGCCAGAACTATGGAATTCTCACCGAGTACATCGGCCACGGCATCGGCAAAACCATGCACGAAGAGCCACCCGTGTTCAACTATCGAGTGCGCCAAAAGGGCCCCGAAGTAAAACCGGGTCTGGTCATCGCGATTGAACCGATGGTGGTGATGAACAGCCCAGAAACCTATGTCAAAGCAGACGAATGGACGGTCGCCACGACCGACGGTGGTGCCGCATCACATTGGGAACACTCGGTGGCGGTTCACGCGGACGGCATCTGGGTGCTCACCGCAGAGGACGGCGGCGCGGCGGGACTTGCGCCGTTCGGCGTGACTCCCACGCCGATCCGTTGAGTTTGTGCGAGACGCTAGGCGCCAATTGGGGGGATGAGCCCATGCCGAATTGGTGAATGCACGTTCTACCCCATAGGATTGAGTTTTGGTGTCAAAGACCGCCTTTTGGCGTGTCGGCGAAATCAAGAAACACGCACGATCAGCAGTTACACACCAAACGATAAGTGAGTTTATGGCCAAGAAAGACGGCGTCATCGAGATCGAAGGATCCGTTGTCGAAGCGTTGCCCAACGCCATGTTCCGCGTGGAGTTGACGAATGGTCACAAGGTTCTTGCCCACATTTCGGGCAAGATGCGCCAGCACTACATCCGAATCCTTCCTGAGGACAAGGTCATCGTAGAACTGAGTCCTTACGACCTCACACGCGGCCGAATTGTTTATCGCTACAAGTAACCAACGCAGAAACTGCTGAAAAGTAACGGCCCGCCTGCGGGTACGAAGACAGCGAACAAAGGAAACATCATGAAGGTAAATCCCTCAGTCAAGAAGATCTGTGACAAGTGCAAAGTCATTCGTCGCCACGGAAACGTGATGGTCATCTGCGAGAACCCGCGCCACAAGCAGCGCCAGGGCTAATCAGGCTTTGAAAGCGTCACTGCTTTCGAGAAATCACAACTAAACACACATCACAGCAGTCGCAAGAATCCACGTCACGTGGAAGACACCTCGGGTGGAGGCCCGGGCACCGCGATTGCATCACACCTCCACTTCACCTACAGGAGAAGCCACCATGGCACGTCTTGCCGGAGTAGACATTCCCCGCGAAAAGCGCGTGGAAGTCGCACTCACCTACATCTACGGCATTGGCCGTACCCGAGCACTCAAGACGCTCGAAGACACGAAGATCAGCGGAGACATCCGCGTCAAGGACCTGACCGACGAGCAGCTCATTGCTCTGCGTGACTACCTCGAAGGAAACTTCCGCGTTGAGGGTGACCTCCGCCGTGAAGTTGCCGCCGACATTCGTCGCAAGGTCGAAATTGGAAGCTACGAAGGTATCCGTCACCGCAAGGGCCTGCCCGTGCGCGGTCAGCGCACCAAGACAAACGCTCGTACCCGCAAGGGACCGAAGCGCACCGTCGCCGGCAAGAAGAAGGCCAAGTAGTCCGCGTAGGACTGCTTCGACAGCAAAGGTTTAGGAGAACTAATGGCAGCACCAAAGTCGGCCGCACGTAAGCCGCGTAAAAAGGACAAGAAGAACATTGCTGTGGGCCAGGCCCACATCAAGAGCACCTTCAACAACACCATCGTCTCGATCACGGACACCACCGGTGCCGTCATCAGCTGGGCATCGTCGGGTGGCGTGGGCTTCAAGGGCTCGCGCAAGTCGACTCCGTATGCCGCGCAGCTCGCCGCAGAGTCGGCAGCTCGTCAGGCTCAGGAGCACGGCATGAAGAAGGTCGACGTTTTCGTCAAGGGACCGGGTTCGGGTCGCGAAACGGCAATCCGTTCGCTCCAGGCCGCGGGTCTCGAGGTCGGTTCGATTAGCGATGTGACGCCACAGGCGCACAACGGATGTCGTCCGCCCAAGCGTCGTCGCGTCTAGTTCTTTCTCACTGGTGACCGCCTCGAGCGGAACCTCAGAGACTCACACCTGTTCACAACTTAACTACTCATCGTTATCAGAAGTCATATAGCGGACTTTTGGCCAGAAGGAGAAAACAACGTGCTTATCGCAGAGCGTCCTAAGCTTTCCGAAGAAGTCATTTCCGACTACCGCTCGCGTTTCGAAATCGGACCGCTCGAGCCCGGATTTGGTTACACCCTCGGAAACTCACTGCGTCGTACCCTGCTCTCGTCGATTCCCGGCGCAGCAGTAACCGGCATCCGTATTGACGGTGTACTTCACGAGTTCAGCACCATCCCACACGTAAAAGAAGACGTGACGGAGATCATCCTGAGCATCAAGCAGATCGTTGTTTCGAGCGAACACGACGAGCCCATCGTTGCGTACCTGCGCAAGAGCGGTGCTGGAGTTATCACGGCTGCAGACATCACCGCTCCGGCTGGTGTCGAAATCCACAACCCGGAACTCGTCATTGCAACGCTGAACGACAAGGCCAAGTTCGAACTCGAACTGACCATCGAGCGTGGCCGTGGTTACGTGTCGAGCCAGCAGAACCGTAACGAGGCAGCTGAAGCCGGTCAGATTCCGGTTGACTCGATCTACTCGCCCGTTCTCAAGGTGACCTACCGCGTCGAGGCAACTCGCGCCGGTGAGCGCACCGACTTCGACCGCCTCGTGGTCGATATCGAGACCAAGGCGGCAATCAGCCCCCGTGACGCCATGGCTTCGGCCGGTCGCACGCTGACCGAGCTGTTCGGACTCGCTCGCGAGCTCAACACGGCAGCCGAGGGTATCGAGATTGGCCCGGCTCCCGTAGACCAGGTCATCAACAACGAACTGCAGATCCCGATCGAAGATCTTGACCTGTCGGTTCGCTCGTACAACTGCTTGAAGCGCGAAGGTATCAACAACGTGAGCGAGCTCGTTGCTCTCTCGGAGCACCAGTTGATGAACATCCGCAACTTCGGACAGAAGTCGGTCGATGAGGTTCGCGACAAGCTCATTGAAATGGGTCTCTCGCTCAAGGACTCGGTTGGTGGCTTCGAAGGCGCTCAGTTCTTCGGCGGCAACGACGACGAATACATGTAAGCAGCGCGAGCTTTCCGCACGCCTTTCACTAATCACGGAGAAACATAATGCCTACCCCAACAAAGGGACCCCGCCTCGGAGGCGGCCCGGCGCACGAACGCCTGCTGCTCGCTAACCTTGCGGTCGCACTGTTCACGCATAAGTCAATTCAGACCACCGAAACCAAGGCCAAGCGCCTTCGTCCGCTTGCCGAGCGTCTCATCACGTTCGCCAAGCGCGGTGACCTGCACGCGCGTCGCCGTGCGCTGAGCATCCTGCGCAACAAGGACGCGACATACGTTCTGTTCGCCGAGATCGCTCCGCTCGTCGCTGAGCGCGAAGGCGGCTACACGCGCATCACCAAGCTCGGTTACCGCAAGGGTGACAACGCCCCCATGGCTGCTATCGAACTCGTGCTCGAGCCCGTCAACAAGAAGCCATCAAGGGCAAAGCCGGCTCAGGCTGCTGCGCCCAAGGCCGCCGCACCACCCGTCGTGGATGCACCTGCGACCGAGGCTCCTGCCGACGAGGTCATCGAAGAGACAGTAGCCACCGAGGTTGTGGAGGCCGTTGAGGCTGACGCTGCTGAGGTTGCGGTTGTCGAAGAAGTTGTTGCTGACGAGGCTCCCGCTGAAGAGGCTCCGGCCGAAGAAGCCGCGGCCGAAGAAGCCGCCGCCGCCGCTTCGGAAGAAGAAGCAAAGTAGCCAACTGCATTTGCATTGCAACGCAAGGGCACTCGCTGATGTGAGTGCCCTTGCGCAGTTAACTCTTGGTGACGACGAAAAAGTTAGGCTCGAATCATGCGCGTGCGTCTCGACATCGCTTACGACGGAACTGACTTTGCCGGTTGGGCGACTCAGCCGAATCTGCGCACCGTGCAGCAAACGGTAGAGGATGCCCTGACCACGGTGCTCCGCCTGACGCAACCCGTTCGACTGGTCGTTGCCGGGCGCACCGACGCGGGCGTGCACGCAACCGGTCAGGTTGCCCACGCCGACCTCGACGAAATCGACGAGAAGACCGACCTCGTGCGCTTGACGCGCAAGTTGACCAGCCTGCTCAACCAAAGCCCCGATGTTGTCATTCGTTCAATAACGCGAGCGCCCGAGGGTTTTGACGCACGATTCTCGCCGCTCGCACGGCGTTATGAATACCGCATCGTAGATAACGACGTGGACCGGGATCCGCTCAAGCGCCATCAGTCGGCGTGGATCAATCGGCCCCTCGACGTGCAACTTATGAACGACACCGCGTCATCGCTCGTTGGGCTCAGAGATTTCGGTGCGTTCTGCAAGCCACGCGAAGGTGCGACCACGATTCGCGAGCTGCAGGTCTTCGACTGGAACCGTGACGACTCGGGTGCGCTGGTGGGACGACTGCAAGCTGACGCCTTTTGCCACTCGATGGTGCGGGCACTCGTGGGTGCGTGCGTGGAAGTTGGGTCGGGCAAGCTTGCGCTGAAAGACATGGGTAAAGTGCGCGATGCTGCGGTGCGCACATCCGCGTTCAAGATCATGCCCGCGCATGGGCTGACGCTGACCGAAGTCATTTATCCGCCCGATGACCAAATGGGCGCGCGCGCACAGTTGACCCGAGCGAAGCGCGACGCGACCGGAAACGGGTCTGATTCCTGACCTCGCCGAGGCCGGCGGCCGGCCTCGATTGGCGCAACCGCGGAATCTCGCGTAACCTTGACCCTTGGTGCTTGTTGGAGACAGCGAGCACAGCAAGACCGAAGAGCCCTCGACTGCGGGGTTCGACTCTCAATTGCGGGAGCGAACGTTGCGACTGAGCGGGATTCACGAACCACTCATTTCGATCAAAAAGAAAGTCGTTACTATGACACGCACTTTTTCGCCAAAGCTCGCTGACGTAAAGCGCGAATGGGTCGTTATCGACGCCACAGACGTCGTGCTCGGCCGCCTCGCAAGCCACGCAGCCACGATCCTTCGCGGAAAGAACAAGGCAACCTTCACCCCCCACATGGACATGGGTGACTTTGTCATCATCATCAACGCAAGCAAGGTTGCCCTCACCGGCGCCAAGCTCGCACAGAAGAAGGCCTACCGCCACTCGGGTTACCCGGGCGGTCTGCGCGCGACAACCTACGCCGAGCTGCTCGAGAAGAACCCTGAGCGCGCTGTGGAGAAGGCTATCCGTGGCATGCTCCCCAAGACCTCACTCGGTCGTGACCAGTTCCGCAAGCTGAAGGTCTACGCAGGCGCCGAGCACCCCCACGCTGCACAGCAGCCCAAGGTGTACACCCTTTCCCAGGTCGCT
>JBIISS010000136.1:0-3944 GCA_044340895.1 Microbacteriaceae bacterium | reverse complement strand
CTTCTGCAGACCTTTGGCAAGCTATTCGAGAAGATCTCGGCGGAGCTCACTGAGGGTCGTTAGGGTTGGAAACCCGTGTTTCGCCACCTGGTGTCGGTACCTGAGGCAATCATCATGGTCACACGACACTAACCAACTGCGATTGGGCTGATTCATTTGAGCGACGATTCTTCGATACAAGAACCTCTGGATGGTTTGGATTTGGATTCACTGCTTCCGAAAGGTTCGAAACTTGATGCCTATCGGGACCGCCACAACATCGCTCCCGACCACCCTTTCTGGACAGAGGAACGCATACTGGCCGCGCTCGAGCTCGGGTTGAAGTAACCGCCTAGTTCGCACGCACCTCGATGACGCGGAACCCCTTGTAGTGGTCGCCTTTCGTCACAACGTGCGTAGCGGAGAATTGACCCGTCATCCACGAGAGCAACGAGTCGGCACCGAGGTGCTTGGCAACGACGAAGTACGCCTCGCCGCCGGGCACCAACCTCGGCAACCACATGTCGAGCATCGCGTGAAGCTCGGTTTTGCCCACTCGAATCGGGGGGTTTGACCAGATCGCGGCGAACTGAACATCCGAAGGTACCTCATCCGGCCGTGACACCGTGATGTTCGCGCAGTCAGCGCGCACAGCGTTGCGGCGGGTCAACTCCAGAGCGCGTTCGTTTACGTCGACCGCCCACACGCGTGCCGCTGGCGCTTCGATGGCCATGGTGAGTGCGATAGGCCCCCAGCCGCATCCGAGGTCGAGCAGGTCACCCGTCGCCGGCGCGTCGGGCACGATGCGCAACAGCGCTTCTGTGCCGGCATCGACGTGCTCAGGCGAGAAAATGCCACCCGCAGTCTCTACGACCAGCTCGCGACCGCCAAGTCGAACCGAGATTTCGCTCGGGGTGAAGTCACCGGCGGGGGATGCGCTGAAGTAGTGCTCCTGGCCGTCCGTGCTCACGACCACAAGACTAGCGAGCAGTTACGGGTGACCGATGCGACCGCGACCGCTGGCCACGAGGTGGCGCCCCGAACAGACGGCCGGTTGAAACGGGCACTCGTCCATCACGATCACTGCATCGGTGAGATGCGCGTCGTAGGGGGCCGTGTCGCCCGGAGAAACACCCGCAGCCTTGACTGCTTCGAAAAGCGCGCGACCGCGGTCGATCGCCTTTGTCTCGTCGCCGGCGAGGGGTTCGCCCCACAACCATTGAACGATGGCGCCGTCAGCGTCGCCACGATGAACGTCGAGTGTGTATCCACAGCCCGGGGTGCTGAGCACGTCCGCGATGTGGTGTGAAAGTCCGGCCAACTTCACTAATCCTATCTATCCCAAAAAAGTCCCAGTAAGAACCTATCGGATAGTCAGTAAACCCTCAGCCACCGACACTCGGCGTTCACTCGGGTTAAGCCGGGTTAGAGCAGCTCGCGAATTTCTACGTTGAGGGCATCCGCAATCGAGTAGACGTTTGCGAGGGTCGGTGAGTAGCGAGAGTTTTCGATGCGGTTGATTGTCTTGCGATCAACACCGGCCTCGCGAGCGAGTTGTTCTTGCGTGAGACCGCGCGACTTGCGAAACGCGCGAATTCGCGAACCGAATTCTTCGAGTCGCTCACCGTGCGCTGCACTGCGGGGTAGAGCCATGGGAGTGTCCTTCGGATCTGTAAATGGTGATGTGACGCCGTGTGTCAACAAGGTCGCCTTGAGCAAGGTTCCCCTAAACCCTGAGTCAAGGCTACGACGCATCAGTCAAGAATAAAATTATGACTTCCACTTACCGGGGTAATTCCTGTGAATATGCCGTAGATGGGACATTCGCAGAATGCTTCCCCGGCTACTGCGTGATGAAGCCAATCTGCAGATTCCAGGCACCGTCTGAGTTGATGACGAGCACGAGTGGCCCCTCGGGCAGGTCAACCTGTCCCGTCCACCAACCGGTTTGGCTCGTGAGTTCGGTCGGTCGGGGGTCGCTACCGGCAAACGACGTCATCGTGAAGTCGCCCGACGTCAATGACTGAACCGTCATCGGACCAGCACCTCCGCCGTAGAGCAGCACGTCATTGGATGTGCCTTGCCCGAGATCCATGGACGCGGTCGAGACGGGAGCGAACTCCACGCTCCAGTTACCGGCAGACGTGATGAGAATGGTCGTCGGGGTGGCGCCGATCAGTGACGCGAGGCCGTAGGCAACCGTGCCCTGGTAGTCACCCTGCACGTCAACCAACCGAGACATCGGTTTGCCGAACTGGTTGATCACCTCGACACGGAAGTCTTGGTCGTCTGCACCGTTGTTCGTCACGGTGAGCAGGGCGCCCTTGATGCCCTTGGGTACGGCAACATGCGAGTTGCCTTGGCCTGTCGCCGTCAACGGAGCGAACGTGCCATATAGCGAGTTCGCCCACGCGACCGTCGGGTCAACCGTTGGCGTTGGGCTCGGGGTTGATGAACCACTCGGGCTCGACGAACCACTCGGAGTCGTCGTTGGCGACGCCGTGGGTGTGGGGGAGTTCGACGTCGATGGTGACGGTGTCGGCGTGACCGTCGGCGTGGCCGTAGAGGATCCCGACGGCGAATTCGTGGGCTGAACCGTGGGGTTGGAGTCTGTTGGGCCCGGAGCGGGCGCATTCGAGACCGCGACCACGATGACAACAACGAGGGCAACAACGGCGACTGCCGCGATAATCGCCGTCACAATCCAGGCCGTGCGAGCCGAGTTTCTGCCTGTTCTATTGGCCGAGTAATTCGACATTTCAACTCCAATTTTGTTTCAGTAGCAAACCATCCCACAGTAACGGAGGATTCACTAACTCGTGCGCGCGGTAACCTTGTGGTAATGACGACCGACGAAAACCACAGCGCTATCGACCGCATTTTGGCGCGCGCGAAGAGCGCAGACACATCCGCCCAGGTCTCAGTTTTCTCGTCGGGTAAGAAGGCGCAGGCTCTCGACGAAGCACTCCAGCCCACACCTCGATCGCGTCGGCAGTCCGCAGAATTCGACGGCGCCCAGCAAGACCTCGCTGACCGCGCATCCCTCAAGCGCGTTGCCGGGCTCTCGACGGAACTCGAGGACGTCACCGAAGTTGAGTACCGTCAGTTGCGACTTGAGAAGGTCGTGCTCATCGGCGTCTACCAGCAAGGCACGCAAGAAGACGCTGAGAATTCCCTGCGCGAACTTGCCGCACTCTGCGAGACAGCGGGCGCACAGGTGCTCGACGGCGTTCTGCAGCGCAGACCCACTCCAGACCCAGCCACGTATCTCGGTCGAGGCAAGGTTGAAGACCTGCGCGACATCGTCAAGGCAGCCGGAGCCGACACCGTCGTCGCCGACACCGAGCTGGCACCGAGCCAACGCCGTGCGCTCGAGGACGTGGTCAAGGTGAAGGTGATTGACCGAACCGCGGTCATCCTTGACATTTTCAGTCAGCACGCGAAGAGCCGGGAGGGCAAGGCACAGGTTGAGCTCGCTCAGCTCGAATACCTGCTTCCGCGTCTCCGCGGGTGGGGTGACTCGATGAGTCGCCAGGCCGGTGGTCAGGTCTCGGGTGGTGCCGGTATGGGCTCGCGTGGTCCGGGTGAGACCAAGATCGAACTCGACCGCCGTCGAATCAACACGCGCATGGCTCGCCTGCGCAAGCAGATCATTGCGATGAAGCCGGCGCGCGACACTAAGCGCGCAAATCGCAAGCGCAACGCCGTTCCGTCGGTGGCGATCACCGGATACACGAACGCGGGCAAGTCGTCGATCCTCAACCGCATCACCAAAGCCGGTGTGCTCGTCGAGAACGCGCTGTTCGCGACCCTCGATGCCACGGTGCGAAAGTCGACCACCACCGACGGCCGCCCCTTCACGCTCGTCGATACCGTCGGGTTTGTGCGAAATCTGCCCCACCAATTGGTCGAGGCGTTTCGGTCCACACTCGAAGAAGTTCAGGATGCGGACCTCATCGTGCACG
>JBIISS010000135.1:0-3959 GCA_044340895.1 Microbacteriaceae bacterium | reverse complement strand
GCACGCCGTCGAGCCGGGGTTTGGGCCCGACACGGCAACGCACATGCGTTCCGGTCTCGACGGGCTTCGGTTCTTCACGTCCGTCATCGAGCGAGTGCTCGCGTGAGCGCGGACAAGGCAGGCGGGCGCGGAATCACGCCAAAGCGCCTGTACCTAATTCTTTCGATCGCCGAAGCCTGCACCTGGACGCTGCTGATCGCCGGCCTCATATTGCGCGCCACGGTCGGAATCGATTCGTCTGCCTTCTTCGTTATCGGCGGACTGCACGGTTTCGTGTTCATCAGCTACGGCGCGACGGCGATTCTCGTTGCGATCAACCAGCGCTGGCACTTCGCCGTCGGTCTACTCGCGGTTGTGACCGCAATCTTGCCGTACGCGACCATCCCGTTCGACATCGTGCAATCTCGACGAGGTGCGCTCGAAGGCAACTGGCGGCTCGAAGCCAGCGATGACCCACGCGACAAGCACTGGTTCGACCGATTCGTGCGCTGGTTCCTCAATCGCCCGGTGCTCCTGGTTCTCGCTATTGTCGCCGCCATTGTTCTGATTTTCTGCGCGCTCTTGATCGCAGGCCCACCCGGAGGTCGCTAACCGTGAGTCGTCCTGCAGCCGACACCGTCGACAACGCCATCGCGACACCTGAGAAGGAACAACCCTATGCGGCACTCGGCCTGAAGCCCGACGAGTATGCCCGCATCAAGGAGATTCTTGGCCGCCGCCCCACGAGTGGCGAACTGGCCATGTACTCGGTGATGTGGAGCGAGCACTGCTCCTACAAGTCGAGCAAGATGTACCTTCGTCAGTTCGGCCAGAAAGTCACGCCAAAGATGCGCGAGAAACTCATGGTGGGCATGGGCGAGAACGCGGGAGTTGTCGATATCGGCGAGGGCTGGGCCGTCACGTTCAAAGTCGAGAGTCACAACCACCCGAGTTACATCGAACCGTTCCAAGGCGCCGCAACCGGTGTTGGCGGAATCGTACGTGACATCATCTCGATGGGCGCTCGTCCGGTCGCCATCATGGATCAGCTTCGCTTTGGGGCCGTTGAGAACCCCGACACTGCTCGAGTCGTCGCCGGGGTGGTCGGTGGCATCAGTTTCTACGGCAACTGCCTAGGATTACCGAACATCGGTGGCGAGACCTACTTCGACGCCGTTTATCAGGGCAACCCGCTCGTCAATGCCCTGGCCGTTGGCGTGCTTCGCCACGAAGACCTGCGCCTGGCGAACGCCTCGGGCGTCGGCAACAAGATCGTGCTGTTCGGGGCGCGCACCGGTGGCGATGGCATCGGCGGCGCATCCATTCTGGCTTCTGACTCGTTTGATGCGACGGGACCGACGAAGCGCCCTGCCGTTCAGGTTGGCGACCCGTTCGCCGAAAAGGTGCTCATTGAGTGCTGCCTCGAACTCTTCCGAGATGGCCTGGTCGAGGGAATTCAGGACCTCGGCGCCGCGGGCATTTCGTGCGCCACGAGTGAACTCGCGGCCAACGGCGACGGCGGCATGTTTGTCGAACTCGACAACGTGTTGTTGCGCGACCCCACGCTGACCAGCGAAGAGATTCTCATGTCTGAGAGCCAAGAGCGCATGATGGCCGTGGTCGAGCCAAGCAAACTTGAGGCGTTCCTCGCTGTGACTGCCAAGTGGGATGTTGAGACCAGCGTCTTGGGCGAAGTCACCGACACCGGCCGATTAGTCGTTCACCACAACGGTCAAGAAATCATCAATGTCGATCCGTCGACGGTGGCCGTCGATGGGCCCGTCTATGAGCGTCCCGTTGCGTACCCGACGTGGATTGACGCGTTGAACGCGAACTCAGCGTCGACATTGCCGCGGGCCGCAGACAGCGGCGAACTTCGCTCGCAGTTTCTCTCGCTCGTTGCCAGCCCGAACTTGGCCGACAAGAGCCTCATCACGACGCAGTATGACTACTTCGTCATGGGCAACACCGCGCTCTCGTTCCCCGACGACGCTGGCATGGTGCGCGTGGATGAAGAATCGGGTTTGGGATTCTCAGTCGCCACCGACTGCAACGGTCGCTACTGCCAACTCGACCCGTATCAGGGTGCCCAGCTCGCGTTGGCGGAGGCCTACCGCAACGTCGCCGTCACTGGCGCTGTGCCCGCTGCCGTGACCGATTGTCTCAACTTTGGCAGTCCAGAGAACCCCGAAGTGATGTGGCAATTCAAGCGCACCGTTGAAGGGCTCTCCGACGCATGTCAGGTCATGCAGATTCCCGTGACCGGTGGAAACGTCTCGTTCTACAACCAGACCGGCGACGTGGCGATTCATCCGACACCTGTCGTGGGTGTTCTGGGCGTAATTGACGATGTTGCGCGACGCATCCCGAGTGCCTGGCAAGAAGAGGGGCAAAACATTTACCTGCTGGGCGTCACGAACGTTGAACTGGACGGTTCGGCCTGGGCAAACACGATTCACAACCACCTGGGTGGTCGCCCGCCCGCCGTTGACCTCGAGCGCGAAGTTGCACTCGGCAGTCTGCTGCACGGCGCCGCACTCGAAGGTCTCGTGACCAGCGCCCACGACCTCTCCGACGGCGGGCTCGCCCAGGCACTCGCCGAGGCCGTGTCACGTTTTGGAGTTGGCGCTCGGGTTTATCTCGACGACATTATTGAGCGTGACGGCGTCGATGCGACGACAGCGTTGTTCAGCGAATCCACCGGCCGGGTCATTGTCTCGGTCGATCGCACCGACGACGTGAAGTTCGTCGGCCTGTGTGAGGCCCGCGGCTACCCCGTTCTTCGAATCGGTGTCACCGATCAGAAGGGTGCGGATGCGGCACTCGATGTTCAAGGTCTATTCACGATTCCCGTTTCCGAGATTCGCGAGCGCAGCGCCGAAACGCTGCCCAAGTACTTCAGCTAGCTCGTTCTAGCCCTCTTCGGCAATGCGAACGTGGTGACGAATCACTTCGGACACAACAAAGTTGAACCACTTTTCGGCGAAGGCCGGGTCAAGGTCGGCCTCGAGGGCCAACGCCCGCAGGCGTGCCACCTGTCGGGCCTCGCGGTCGGGGTCTGACGGCGGCAAATCGTGCTCGGCCTTGAGGCGGCCTACCTTTTGCGTGAACTTGAAGCGTTCCGCCAACAGGTTGATGAGAGCGGAATCGATGTTGTCGATACTCTGTCGGATGTTCGACAGCTCCGCCTGCACGTCGGCATCAATGTGCGGCACAGGGTTCTCGTCACTCATGGGTCGAGACTACCGAATTGGGTGCGTCCAGAGGCATAGAGGCTTGCCCTAGCCAACGAGATCGTGCAGCACCACGATGGCATCACGCGCCGGGCCAACTCCGATGGCCGAGAAGCGCGCGCCACTCATGGCTTCGAGCGCGCGAACATAACTTTGCGCATTCGCCGGGAGGTCGTCGAACGTGCGCACACTCGTGATGTCCTCGGTCCAGCCGGGGAACATCTCGTAGATGGGCTTCGCGTGGTGAAAGTCACTCTGGCTGACGGGCATCTCATCGAAACGAACGCCGTCCACGTCGTAGGCGACACACACCGGGATTTCAGTCAGACCAGTAAGCACATCCAGCTTGGTCAAAACAAAGTCGGTCACTCCATTGATGCGCGACGTGTAGCGCGCGATCGGCGCGTCATACCAACCGCACCGGCGGGGGCGGCCCGTCGTGGTCCCGAATTCGAAACCGGTCTTTCGCAAGAAATCGCCCGACTCATCGAAGAGCTCGGTCGGGAAGGGCCCCGAACCGACGCGAGTCGTATAGGCCTTGACGACGGCGATGACTCGATTGACACGATTTGGTCCGATGCCCGAACCGGTGGATGCCCCGCCCGCGGTCGCGTTAGATGACGTCACAAACGGGTACGTTCCGTGATCCACGTCGAGCATCGTTGCTTGCCCGCCTTCGAAGAGCACCGTCTTGCCGTCAACCAATGCGCGGTTCAACTCGAGGGCCGTGTCGGCAACGAGAGGACG
>JBIISS010000134.1:0-3963 GCA_044340895.1 Microbacteriaceae bacterium | reverse complement strand
ATTTCGAGGGAGCGGCGAGCCCGAGTGAGTGCAACGGCAAGAATCCGTTCTCCGCCGGGTTGTGACAACGTGCCAAAGTCGCTGAGCAGGCGGCCGTGCGGCGTGCGGCCGTATCCAATGGAGAAGATCACGCGGTCACGACTTTGTGCGACCGACTGTTCGAGTGTCATCACGATGAAGGGTTCAGCCCGGTCCGTCAGGATGAACTCGGCAACGTCTTGTCGTCGGGCAAATGCCGACAGCACGGCCGCCTCGACGCGAGCCGCGTGCTTTGCACTCGCGGTCACCACCATGAGCGATTCACTCGGGCGGGCCGTGGCGTGCGCAAGCACGAGTTCAACGACCGCCTCGACTTCTGCATCCGTGCTTTCGACCAAACCACTGACGGGATCTGGTGCCGCGGTGCCATTCCGGACGATGTGCAGGCGCAGGCTCGGGCTGCCGAGGAATGTGCCGGCCCACGGGTATGCGTGAATCTTGCCACTGTAGAAACGGCGGTTGATGACTCCGGCGAGATCTTCGCCGGCCGATCGATAGCTGCGTGACAGAGTGAACATTGGCAGGATGCCCGCGAACTGTGCGAACGCCGACTGTGAGTGTCGTAGCTCAAGAATCTGTTCGTCCGGAGCCGTGGTCAGAGGCTCCTCATGCATCGCAATCTCAAACGGCGCAGGTGTGTCAAGAACGAGGTCGCCGAACACGGCAATGGAGTGTGCGCGTCGGATTGCGCCAGCATTCTCGGCAACGCTCGTCGCACTCGCATCCAGCAAGATCACGGTATCGAACTGCACCGAGTCTGGAATCAGGTGCACCTCGTAGGGCGAACACATCCACATCGGGGCGATGGCCTTGGCCAAGTTCGGTGCCGCGCGGAACACGTCGGCGGCGCTCACACCTTCACGACGCAGCAGATCACGCAGGTTGTTTGCTTCGTCGGAGCGATCGACGAGTCCGATCTTCCACAGCTCGGCGAGCTTTGCCGCCAGCGACTGCGAGTTGGCTCCCGCGTGAGTTTCGTCGACGAGGCGGAAGTCCGCCTCAAGCCGGTCAAGAATCTCGATGTTTGCGTTGAGCAGGGCTTTCTTGCTCGTCAGCATCCCCTCGAGTACCGACTGCCACCAGGCCAGCTCGAGTTCGTTCTCAACCTGTGTCTCGGCCACGTGGCGTTGCGCGAGGTCGACGAGCAGGGCATCCAGTTTCTGCTCGCGCAAATCGCTGACGACGGCACTGCGCTCTTGCAAGTTGGAGAGCACCTCCGACTCGGCAGCGAGTCCAGCGAGCGTGACCTTGAGGTCGTCAATACTCAGTTCGGTGAGCGAATTCGCCGTGTTTGCCCGACCAAGCGGTTGGTCTAGCTTCGAGAGATCTTCGAGCAGGGCCTGCGTTGCCGACTGCAGATCGCCGACGCCAATCGGGATTTCGGGCACCGCGCCGGCAGCTGCGTAGCGCTGCCACACTTCGCGCTGGTACTCGATGCGCGTGAGAGCCCCGTGCATATCTGAGACATGCGCGCCCGGGCGCACATACTCGTGGGCAAGCTTCTTGAGTCGACGACGATTCGCACCGCTCATGCCGCTCTTTCGGCCCTCGTGCGCGGCGATGAGTTCGGTGAGTGAACGGTCGAACACCGATGGCGTGAACTTGTCGAGCGTCTCGCGAATGTCGATGACCATGCGGATGTACGTCCACAACTCACTCAGCGACTCGAACGGGCGCAGACGTGTGCTTGAGAAGACGGTCTCGGCACGCTCGAGCACTCGGGGGAACTCCACGTTGTGCAGGCGGCGCGCGAGCTCGTGCGCGATGGTTGCCTGCTGCGCATCCGTGAACGAAACACCGACCCACGGTGAGTCGGCCGCGCTAAACCGAAACTCACCGAGTCGAGCCGCGCGAACGAGTTGTCCCGCTGCAATCTGCCGCGAGTTCGCGAGAGCTTCGACGGATTCGCGAGACAGTCGAGCCTGAGTCGACGGAGGAACGGGCAACAGGCTGAGGCGTGAGAGTTCGGTGAGGGCCTCCAGCACGGAGACACCGAGAACCGGGTCACGGTCGGAGAGTGCGTCACGATAATCGAGCAAGACGCTTCGCAGTCGAACGAGTGCGTCGTCGACCTCGGTGACATCGGGGCGAACCGCGCGCTCATTGCGCAGAATCGCTTCGATGAGATCGCGGCGAGCCGATTGCGTGGAGACGACAAAACCAGCGAGGCCAATCTCTGCTAACCGATGGCGGATGCCGTCCAGGCTCGATCGACGCGCACTGACGATGAGCGCGCGCTTGTTCGCACTCGCCAAGGCACCCAAGGCGTTGACCACCGTCTGAGTCACGCCAGTGCCCGGAAGTGTGCGCACCACAATGCTGTTGCCGGCTGCGATGTGAGCGACGACTTTCTCCTGTTCGGAGTCGGCGTCGAGCAAAAGCGTGTCGGTTGCCGGCGGACGTTCATCCTGCGACATCACCTGTACGTCAACACGGTCGCGAGTCAGCCGTTCGCGTGCGGTTGAGTTACCGGCGAGCGCGCTCAGCAGTGGTGCGGTCAGATCGTAGGCATCGTCGGTCATCGCTTCGGATACGTCCGCGAACGTCGACACCACAATGCGCGGGAATACGTCAAAGGCCGACACGTGACGCGTGAGATCGCGCAGTCGATCCAAAATCGGTTGCGGCTCAAACGTGCCACTCGCCACGGCGAGCGCAACGAATGATTGCGCGTCAAGCGAGACCTGGAACTGACGCTCGAGCGCACGCGCGAGCAACGGGTTCAAAAACGGCGAACCGAGGAGCTTGAGCTCGAAATCTTTGCCGTACTGGCGAAGCACCATGCGCTGGAGCAGAACCGGTGCCGTGTGTTTGCGACCGCGGAAGGTCCACTCGGCGAGGCCAACGCCCAACGCAATCGCGTCGATGCCGCGCATGGCCCGAAGTTCGGTGTTCTTAGCCACGACAGCCGCGGCGGCTACCCTCGCCTGACGAAGGGCGCCTTCCTCGCGCACGAGGTGAGAAAGCAAGGTGGCGTGACCCAAAATGAACTTCGGCAATCCACCCGGATGCGTCTGGCTCAAGTCGATGCGCGTGCGTGGGGCGTCGTCGAAGTGCAGAAGCGGCGATGGGCCACCGAGCGCATCGATTTCGCTGCGCCAGGCGTCCCACATCGGCTGAGCGATGTTCACAGACCCCAACGACGAATCGATCACAGAAACTTCGGAGACGCGGTCAACGGGGCCCGAGTCGAGCTTGAAATCGCCCGTCACGAAAATCGGCGACATGGATTCCTCGATGGGAACACCGCCGGGCCCGGTTTTGTCCTTACCCCACACACCGTCACCCTACGAGTGAATTGGCCTAATTCCGCGGATTGACGGGCACTTTGGCCGATTTCGGCTCTATACGGTTCCGGCGCTCAAACCGGCAAGAACCTGATGTGCGCGCACTCGCAATTCGGGCAAGTCGCTCAGTCGGTTGAGTCCGTAGACCTGCTGGCTCATGCGGTGGTTCTTCACGAACTCCTCGCGGTGGCGATCCAGAAAATCCCAATACAGCGTGGTGAACGGGCATGCGTCGTCGCCCACGCGTTTCTTAGGGTCGTATCGACAGCCCTTGCACGACTGGGTCATGCGGTTGAGATAGGCGCCGCCAGCCGCGTAGGGCTTCGTCATGAGCAGTCCACCATCCGCGTGAACGCCCATGCCGATGATGTTGGGAACCATGACCCAGTCGGCGGCGTCAACGAATTGTTCGCGCATCCAATCAAGAAACGCTTGCGGGTTCGTGCCCGTGATCAGCGCGAGATTGCTCAACACCATGAGACGAGGGATGTGATGCACCCATGCGCGCTTCTCGACATCGGCGACCACTGTGCTCACGCACGCCATGTGCGTGGCGCCCGAGTCGGAGAACACGGGCAACAGGGGTCGGTCGGCTTTGAGTCCGTTGAGGTTTCGGTAATCCTCGCCCAGAAACCAA
>JBIISS010000133.1:0-3978 GCA_044340895.1 Microbacteriaceae bacterium | reverse complement strand
CCGATTAGCCAGCCCACGCAGGCAATCAAGGAATACTTCCACGCGGCCTGTGACGCACCCTTCGCCGGGATGCGCAATACCCACCACTGGGCAATCAGCGGAATGCCGAGTGCAACAGCGATACCAGCGGCCACAAGCGGGATTCGAAGGGAGGCGTCTATTTCTGCCGGGAGGAAACCCGGAACCTGAGCGACAACCCAGGCGATGGCCGTGCCACCGGTCATCATGGCGAGCCACGGAATGAGTGGAGGTACGACCGCGGTTCGGGCGAACAGTGCCCATTGAACGAAACCGGTGAGGAAGCCTTGTATGGCTCCACCGATCACGACAGCGGAAAACTGCCAGACCGGGTCCCATCCGTTGATGATGGCGTTGACCAGCATCCAAGATGGAAAAAGAAAACCGGCAGCAATGGCGATCTCGTTCCACGAGAACCAGGTAATGAAGGAGTAACCCGGCTTAGTCGGCATAAAGCCCCACCAAGCGCACCGCTCCACCGTCGACGCCCTTGGCGCCCTGCTCAAATCCGTCTAGGTCGCGCGACCCGGTTGACACCATGCCGACGACCCATGCGGGGATACCCAGCTCGGTGAGTTTCGTCGTGATTGCTGAGGCCGAATCGGGCGAAACGACAGCAATCATGCCAATGCCGAGGTTCCATGTTCCCTCCGTCGATTCGAGTGACTCACCGCTCATGTCGGTGAGCACCCGGAAGACCGGTTGCGGTGACCACGTGGAGCGATCTACCTCAACCCAGGATTCGACGGGCAAAACGCGAGCGAGGTTAGCCGCGATGCCACCGCCCGTGACGTGGCTCAGCGCGTGCACGGCGGGGCCGAGCTCCGGTGATTCGAGGAGCTCGAGCAACGGCCCTGTGTAGAGCCGAGTGGGCTCGAGGAGCACTTCGCCGATGACTCCACCGAGGGCATCCGATTGATCAGTAAGACCAAGTTTCTGGTTCGCGAGAATGTGACGAACCAATGAGAAGCCGTTCGAGTGCAGGCCGCTCGAAGCCATCGCAAGAACGACGTCCCCGTTCTTCACGAGGTGGGCGCCCAGCATCGCGTCGCGCTCGACCACGCCGGTGGCAGCCCCCGCAACGTCATAGTCGTCGGGACCGAGCAGCCCGGGGTGTTCGGCCGTTTCGCCACCGACAAGCGCAGTGCCGGTTTCGGCACACGCCTCGGCGATGCCCTTCACGATTGCAGCGATGCGCTCAGGCACAACCTTGCCACACGCGATGTAGTCGGTCATGAAGAGCGGTCGGGCGCCGGTGACGATGATGTCATCAACAACCATGCCCACGAGGTCGAACCCGATGGTGTCGTGTTTGTCGACGGCCTGCGCCAACGCAACCTTCGTGCCGACACCGTCAGTACTCGTTGCGAGTAGCGGCTGACGATAATTCGTGATGAAGCTTGCGTCAAAGAGCCCGGCAAATCCGCCAACCCCACCGAGCACTTCCGGCCCGTGCGTAGCCCGGACCGATGCTTTCATCAGTTCGACGGCTAAGTCGCCGGCGGCCGTGTCTACCCCCGCGCGCGCATATGAGTTGCTCATCGCGCACAAGTCTACCGACGGCAAGTATGCGAGACTTGGACTCATGTGCGGCATCGTCGGAATCGTTTCGCAACAAGCGGTTAACCAACAGATTTACGACGCACTCCTCCTTCTTCAGCACCGCGGTCAAGACTCGACTGGCATGGCCACTGCCGAAGGCAACCAGCTGCACCTGTTCAAGGCCAAGGGTCAGGTGCGCGAGACGTACCGCACGCGAGACATGCGCTCTCTGCTCGGCAACATGGGAATCGGCCACGTTCGCTACGCCACGACCGGTGCCGCCAAGAACGAAGAAGAAGCTCAGCCGTTTTACGTGAACGCCCCGTACGGCATCATTTTGGTTCACAACGGCAACTTGACGAACACTCGCGAATTGTCGCGTGACCTGTTCGCGATTGATCGTCGCCACATCAACACATCGAGCGATACCGAACTATTGCTGAACGTGCTCGCCACCGAGATTCAGTCGCGCATTTCAGGCGATCAGCTGGATGCGGCGCGCCTCTTCGACGCTGTCTCAGGTGTGCACGCTCGCGTCGAGGGCTCGTACGCTGCGATTGCGGTTATCGCCGGTCATGGCGTGCTCGCATTCCGTGACCCGTTCGGCATTCGGCCCCTCATTCTCGGCTCGCGCCCGACCGAAACCGGTAAGACGGAGTGGATCGTCGCCAGCGAGTCTCTCGTGCTCGAAAGTGCCGGTTACAACATCGTGCGTGACGTCGAGCCCGGCGAAGCCATCTTCGTCTCGAGTGACGGTGAGATGCACGCGAAGCAGTGTGCGGCGAATCCGATTCTCATGCCGTGTTCCTTTGAGTACGTCTACCTCGCTCGCCCTGACTCAATCATGAACGGTATCTCGGTTTATGAAGCGCGACTCCGCCTCGGTGACCGACTCGCAAACACCATCGCCGAGTACGCGCCCACGGGCGACATCGACGTCGTCATGCCGATTCCCGACTCATCGCGCCCGGCCGCCATGCAGGTGGCTCGCAAGCTCGGTATCGAATACCGCGAGGGTTTTTACAAGAACCGTTATGTCGGCCGCACGTTCATCATGCCCGGGCAAGCAGAACGCAAGCGCTCGGTTCGTCAGAAGCTCAACGCCATGTCGAGTGAGTTCAAGGGCAAGAATGTGCTCATCGTTGACGACTCCATCGTGCGTGGCACGACGTCGAAAGAAATCATCGACATGGCTCGCGCCGCTGGTGCCAACCAAGTCACCTTCACGTCGGCTGCTCCTCCCGTGCGATACCCGCACGTGTATGGCATCAACATGCCGTCACGCACGGAGCTGATTGCCCATGGCCGCAAGATTCCTGAGATTGCAGCGGTGCTGGGCGCAGACCACCTCATCTACCAAGAGGTCGAAGACATGCACGCGGCAATCATTGAAGGGTCGAACGTGACCGGTCTGGACATGAGTTGCTTCACCGGCGAATACGTCACCGGCACGGTAACCAGCGACTACCTCGCCTGGGTTGAGGCGAATCAGTCGAGCTAGGAGCTCTTTCGCTCTTTCGCGCCCGACGATGTGCTCGTCACGGTTCGCGTGGCTTCGGCCGTGCGCACTGATCGGCGCAGAACACGGTCAAGAATCACGGCGACGGTGAGGCCGAGCAGGCCGCCGATTGCCGCTGAGAACAAGGCGAAGAACCCGACAATCTGAAAAGCGGGCACGCCCCCTTCCGTCGGTGATGCGCTGATGATGACGGCTGACGACAAAACAGAGGCGATGGCCGCCAGTGCGGCTCCAAAGATAAAGAACGTCAGAAACTTTGGGCTCCGTCGAACGGTTACTTTTTCGGTGCTTGATTTTTCGCTCACGCTTCTATTCTCCCCCGAGGTTGAGTGGAAAGAATTCGCTAATGTCCGACCGAATGCCGGATGCACGAATCGCGCCCGCGCTCACCCCGGCACCCCAGACAAGTGTGCCGTTGGCGAGTGCGACAAAAGTGCGTGCATCCATCTCGACGACGTTGGGGGGAGTTCCCCGGGTGTGCCGTGGGCCCTCAACAAACTGAACAGCTCCGAACGGTGGCACGCGAACCTCAACAGAATTGCCGGGGGATTCGCGCTCGAGTCGCTGGAGGAGCCACCGGGTCGCGAGCGCGAGTTCGGTGCGTTCGGGGGTCTGTCCCGCGCCAAGCGCATCCCGCACACCGGTCAGTGCCGCGTGGCCTTCGGCATCGGCAATCTTTGGCATTGGCATGCGACTAGTTTCGCGCACGCAGCGGCTCCAGCTCAGTCGTAACCTCCGCTCTCGCGCCATTCACCGAACCAATACTCTGGAGGGGTGAAGATTCTCGTTCTTGGGCCCGGGGCTCGCGAACACGCCATCATTCTGAGGCTTCTCGCCGAGAACGAAGAACACGACATTACGTGCGCTCCCGGAAACGCCGGAATTTCTGCTGACGTGCC
>JBIISS010000132.1:0-4003 GCA_044340895.1 Microbacteriaceae bacterium | reverse complement strand
CGAAGCATTGACAGCAAACCCACTTTCTCGTCATCAGCGCAGGGCATGGCTACGAAGGACGGGTGGCTAGGCTTTCGACGTGAACACCGGAAACTTCTCCGATGCCACCATCATGGTGGCGGAGACTACTAGAGCTGATATCTTGCAACACTTTTCCCACTTCATGTCGGAGTATTTTGTTGACGTCGCGCTCTGGTGCCACGACAACCCGGGGCGCCACATCGCGGTGCAAGACTGCGGAAAGTGCAACCCGTGGTTTGAACTGCTCGAATCGGTGGCGACAGTTACGATTTTGGCGCCGTCGAAGGTGAGCGATCTCGCGAAGATGTTCCCGGACAATGTCTGGGCTGGCCGCGGCAAAAACGAGTTTGCGACCAAGAAAGTTGGACCGAAGCTGCGCAGATTCGCAGAGCTTCTTTCCACCGACGTGGAACCTCGCAAAGGCCATTCGCGTGTCTTCGCGCTTCGCACTTCAGACCCACAGTTTTACCCTCCCAAGTCTTGGATTCGTCGAATCGACAACGAAAAGGGCTTGGCACGGGTTCTCAAGAAGTTGTTCTCTTTTGAGTCGGTTGAGTTCTTTGACACCTCACCTCGAGATGCCATTGAGATTATGTCCTCGTGCACGCTTTTTGTGGCGCAACGGGGAGCGGCACTGATGAATCTCATGTTCATGCCCGAGGGGTCGACCGTTGTTGAGATTTACCCGCGCGATTTTCAGGCGAGTGGTCCCCGAATCGAGAGGTACCGTCGAACGTGCGCCGCCCTGGGCTTTCGGTTTGTGCGCATTTATCAGAAGTCGCGGACCTCTGCAGTTTCGCCGATTCGACTGGCACTCGTTGTCATGTGGGTCAGACTGTCGAGCCCGTTCGCGAAACCGGCCAGCTGGCCCAAAAACTCTCGTGGGACTCGAACCCCACCCCCTACTGGTCAGGCTACGAACGCTGCGCGTTCGTGACGCCACCAGCGGGGGCCCGAGCGTGGGTCTCACCCACGCGAGACCCATTTTCATAAACTTGTGCCATGCACACCGCGGCGCAAGCGAAACGGGCCCTCGGAGATTGCAGAGACCCTAACCGCACTGGCAGTTTGGCGAGGTACTTCAAGACCGGTCCGGGCGAGTATGGCGAGGGTGACAAGTTCCTCGGCCTGACGGTTCCGCAGACCCGAGAGCTCTCGAAAAAGTTTCAAGACCTCGCTCCTGACCAGATTCAGATCCTTGTCGAGGATGAATATCACGAGGTTCGACAACTCGCGCTGTTCGTCCTCGTCTTGCAGTTCAAGACGAGTAAAGAGGCTGCGAGGCGCAAGAAGATTTTTGACTTCTACCTGAAGATCGCAAGACAAGGGCACGTCAACAATTGGGACCTCGTGGATGCCACTGCGCCGTTCATTGGGGGCTACCTCGTCGAAACCGAGAACGTCGAGGTGCTGAGGGAACTTGCCGAGAGCCCTGACCTGTGGCTGAACCGAATCAGCGTGATGCTCACGTTCGCGTTTCTTCGCGCAGGAATAGCAGAACCTACTCTGTGGATGGCGGACTACCACCTCGCCCATGAGCATGACCTGATGCACAAGGCCGTGGGATGGTCGCTGCGCGAGATGGGCAAGTCGCACCACAAGGCGCTCGTTAGTTTTCTCGAAAGGAACAGTGCCATCATGCCCCGAACGATGCTGCGCTATGCCATTGAGAGGTTCCCGGAGGCGGAGCGCAAGGTTTGGTTGGCGAAGCGATAGTCGCAAAGTCTCAGCGGGGGCCCGAGAATGTTTCTCACCCACTCGAGACACGAAAAAGCGCGGCCCATGAAGAGCCGCGCTTTTTCGTACCCCCGGTGGGACTCGAACCCACACTGGAGCGATTTTAAGTCGCTTGCCTCTGCCATTGGGCTACGGGGGCCCGCGCTACTTCGGGCGCGACGCGTACGTTTCGAAGACACGACGCGGCTCTTCTGCTGCGATGGTCGACGCGATGTCGCGACCGAGCCAGAAGTTGTTCCACCAGCCCCCGACAACGCGGAACTTGCGTTCCCACGTGGGCATCGCAAGACCGTGGTATCCCCGGTGAGCGATCCAGGCGGGCCATCCGGTGATGGCAATCTTGCCGGATTGAAAAACGCCAACCCAGAGGCCGAGTCCGGCAACCGCTCCGAGGTTCTTGTGAAAGTAGTCGGTCGGCCCTTCGCCGCGAAGAACGGCAACGAGGTTTCGAGCGAGGAGCTTGCCCTGACGAACGGCGTGCTGTGCGTTCGGAACGCAGTAACCGCCCACGCCACCACCCGTGAGGTCGGGGCAGGCAGTTGCGTCACCCGCACCCCAGGCGCCGTCAACGATGCCGTCGTCACCTTCGACGCGCAAGTCGGCGCGAACGCGCAGGCGGCCTCGGTCGTCCAGCGGCAGGTCGGTGTTGCGCAGCATCGGCGACGCCATCACGCCGGCCGTCCACACGATCAGGTCGGTTTCGAATGAGGTGCCAGATGAAAGCTCAATTTTGCCATTTGCTGCTGATTTGAGCTGCGTGTCGAGGTGCACGGTGGCGCCACGCGTGTCGAGATTTTTCAGAACCCACTGGCTCGTCTTGAGTGACACCTCGGGCATGATGCGACTCATTGCCTCAATGAGATGGAAGTGCGTCTCGTCAAACGTAATCTCCGGGTAATCCTTGAGAATTGAGGACGCGAGAGAGCGAAGCTCTGCGAAGATTTCGATGCCCGCGAATCCGCCTCCCACGACAACCGTCGTGAGCAAACGCTCACGTTCCTTCGAGCCACGAGGCAACTGGGCAGCTTTGTCAAAGTTCGTCAGAAGCTTGTCCCGGATGTGCATCGCCTCTTCGATGGTCTTCAACCCGGTCGCATTTTCCGCAACACCCGGGATGGGGAACGTACGCGAGACGGCACCCGCCGTGAAGACAACGTGGTCGTACTTCTCTTTGCGTTCCTTGCCCGCGTTGGGAAGAATCGTCGCCGATTTCTTCGCGTGATCGATTCCGGTGACCTTGCCGGCAACAACGTGCGTGAACTTCAGGTGCGACCGAAGGTTGACAATGGCGTGACGCGGTTCGATTGACCCGGCGGCTACTTCGGGAAGGAACGGCTGATAGGTCATGTACGGCAATGGGTCGACAACCGTGACCTCGGCTTCACCCTTCCGAAGCCACTTCTCCAGCTTCCACGCCGTGTAGAAACCGGCATAGCCGCCACCGACAATAAGAATCTTGGGCACAGAAAAACTCCAGCTAGTTTGTGGAAGTGGATGATTCGTCATCGCGCGAATCGCGAGGTACGACATAACGCCGGGCAACTCCGATGGAACCAAGCGTTATAAGAATAGCGAATCCCAGAGCGAACGCTAACGGAACGGCCACCTGCGTCACCTCGAACTGGGTTGGGCCCGAAAAAACGAACCCGCGATCAGGCAGTGGAAGAGGCGAGCTCGTGATGGTGGGGACCGGCATGGCTGTTGCGGGCGCGCGCCGGTACATCTTTACCCATGCTTCCAGGTCGCCGAGTGGGTTGGACGTCACCGTTGCGACGTCTGCCGTTACCGCACCCGCTGCATTGATGAGCCCGTAGCCAAAGGTCGCTTGGTCGCCAGCAGCCGTGGCCGTCGAAATGATTCTGTTGATCACATTGGCGGCATCGAGGTCAGGATATGCCGCACGCACGAGTGCAACGAGACCAGCCACGATCGGAGTGGCTCCACTCGAGCCGGCCCACGAAACGGTCCTGCCGTTGGCGTTGACCCCGACGAGCCCTTCGGCGGGCGCAGCTACGCCGATGGTGATTCCTTGAGTCGAGGCGTCCCAACTTGCCCCGCCAAACTCATCGACGCCGGCAACCGTGAGCACACCGGGAATCGTTGCCGGCGCTCCCACTTGGTCGGTTCCCTGAGCTCGGTTACCCGAAGCGGCCACAATGACCACCTCTTTTTCGGCAGCGTACAAAAAGGCGTCGTCCCAGCTTTCGGGCCAAGTGAGGCTTCCACGCGTAACCGACATATTGAT
>JBIISS010000130.1:0-4028 GCA_044340895.1 Microbacteriaceae bacterium | reverse complement strand
AAGAGCGAGTTGTGCACGGTGAACGTGGGGTCCGCGTGAGTGGTCGCGCGCGTGTCGGCGAAGCAACCACCCTGATCCACTGCGATGTCGACGAGCACGCTGCCCGGCTTCATGCGGCTGACCAGTTCGTTACTGACGAGTTTCGGTGCCTTGGCTCCCGGAATCAGAACCGAACCAACGACGAGGTCGGCGTCAACGAGTGCGCGGTCAATCTCGAACGAGTTTGACGCAATTGTCTTGATGCGGCCGCTGTACAAAGCATCGAGCTCGCGCAGGCGGAAGAGATTTGTGTCGAGCACGGTAACTTCGGCACCCATTCCCGCGGCGACCTGGATCGCAGCCGTACCGGCGACACCGCCACCGAGAACAACCACCTTTGCGGGATGCGTTCCAGGAACGCCCGGAACCAGCAAACCGGGTCCGCCGTTCGGCTTGAGCATTGCACTGGCGCCGACGATGGGAGCGAGTCGTCCGGCGACCTCACTCATCGGCGCGAGCAACGGCAGTGCGCGGTTGGGCAACTGCACGGTCTCGTACGCAATTCCCGTGACCTTTGCCTTGAGCAATGCTTCAGTCAACTCTGGTTCAGCGGCCAGGTGCAAGAAGGTGAAGAGCACGAGCCCGTCGCGGAAGTGGCCGTACTCCGACTTGATGGGTTCCTTGACCTTGAGAACCATGTCACCACTCGACCATGCGGTGGCCGCATCCTTCACAATCGACGCACCGGCAGCCGTGTAGGCCTCATCGGTTATGGAAGAACCGAGCCCGGCACCGGATTGCACGAGAACTTCGTGCCCGTTTGCGACGAGGTCATGAACTCCTGCGGGCGTAATCGCGACGCGGAATTCGTTGTTCTTGATTTCGGTGGGGACGGCAATCTTCATGGGATTCTCCAGCACAAAAAGAGGCCCGCAGTGGCGGGTTCACCCCACTATAACTGCGATGGGCAACGGATTCCATAGTTTTTTTGAAGAAAAACTGTGGATTCCGTATCGAAATATGCGAACAGGCGATGAAATCGCAGTCGGCCGCCAACTACCTCAATGGATGCCGGGGGAAAACTTAGACCGTGGCCCGCAATTCGCCGACGGGCTTTCCCCCACCGAGCACGGTCAAGCCAAAACTTTCGCTGACGCGTGCCACGTCGGTTGTGTCGAGCGCTCCCGCATTCTCGAGGAGCTTCACGGCGACAATCCCAGCCGCACGCAGGTTGCCATCCAAAATCTTTAGCGCGACGGTAGTACCGTCCTGCGCGCTGACCACCATGACGCCTTCGGCGCCGCGCTTTGCGAAGATGCCTAGTTCAGAGACGATGGCGGTGTCTTGTTCGCCCCGACCGCCGGTGATAAACGGATACGCGATGACGGCATCGCGCAATTTCGCCGCTGCTCGATCACGTGGGTTGTCTGATTCGTGTGAGGCCGTGCCCACGCGGTGAATTCCGCGGGCGAGGGCGGCAAGACTCATCGCGTAAACCGGCGCGCCGCATCCGTCGATGCCCGACGCGGCGATGGGTTCACCCGTGAAATCTTGAACGACGCTCAAAATTTCGCGTTGCAACGGATGCTCTGGTTCGAGGTAACCCGCAAGTGGCCAACCGTTCACGCTACAGGTGACAAGCATCGCCGCGTGTTTGCCCGAGCAGTTCATGAATCTGCGTTGCGCAGAACCAGAACTGCGCGTGAGTTCGGCGACCATGTCTCTGTCCGTCGGCCAATCGACCGGGCACTCCAGTTGATCTTCGGTGAGTCCGTGCGCCTCAAGGAGTTCGGCCACCAGCCGCACGTGCTCGGCGGACCCGGTGTGGCTCGCCGTGGACAACGCAACGAATTCGCCCTCGAGCGGTGCGCCCGACGTCAACATTGCGACAGCCTGGAAGGGTTTCATCGCCGAGCGCGGCACGACTGGTGAGAACGGGTCTCCGGTCTGAAACAGCACATCACCGGATGCGCCATCCAGCACAATCGCACTGCCTGCGTGACGCGACTCAATGAAACCGCTCCGGGTGAGAACGGCAAGCTCGGTGGCATCGCCGACCGAGAATGTGCCGGATTGGGGTGAGCTCACAGCTTTGGTTTCAGCTATGAATTACAGCTGAGCAAAGCCGGCGTCGAGCACCGAGAGCGCGTCATCGATGAGGGCGTCAGACATGGTGACCGCGGGAAGGAATCGCAACACGTTGTACGACGAGCCCGCGGAAAGAAGCAACAAGCCATTCTGCGCTGCGTACGCGATGAGCCCGCTTACCGCTGCGGGGTTCGGCTTCTTGGTGCCTGTCTCGACGAGTTCAATCGCGAGCATGGCTCCCTTTCCGCGAACATCGCCGACGATGGGGTATTTCTTCTGGAGTTCGCGCAGGCCATTGCCCAGGCGGGTTTCGACGCGCTGTGCCTCAGCCAACAGTTTGTGTGATTCGACCTCGTCAAACACTGCGATCGATGCCGCACACGAAACCGGATTGCCGCCGAACGTTCCGCCGAGACCACCGGCGAGCACGTCGTCCATGATTTCCGCACGGCCAACGACTCCGGCGAGCGGCATGCCGCCGCCGATGCCCTTGGCAACGGTCATCAGATCGGGCACGAGACCAAAGTGCTCGCTCGCAAAGTAGGTGCCGGTGCGGGCCATGCCTGACTGAACTTCATCGGCGATGAAGACAACGTTGTTCTTGGTGCACCATTCTTGGACTGCTGTGAGGTAGCCATCTGCCGGAACTACGAAGCCACCTTCGCCTTGAATGGGTTCGACGATGATGCAGGCGAGGTCCTGCGCGCCAACCATCTTTTCGAAGTACCAGATGGTTCGCTCAGCCGCTTCGGCACCCGACAGGCCGTCATGGAATGGGTATGAACCCGGAGCACGGAACACGCCCGGTGCCGTGGGCCCCATGCCGGTCGCGTAGGGAGCGTTCTTGAAATTCATCGTCATCGTGAGGTTCGTTCGCCCGTGGTAGGCGTGGTCAAGAACTCCGACACCGAACTTTCCGGTGTGCTTGCGAGCGATTTTCACGGCGTTCTCGACAGCCTCGGCACCGGAGTTCACGAGCATCACGCGCTTCGCGTGCTTGCCCGGAGTGCGTGCGACCAGGAGTTCGGCCACGCGCACGTAGCCCTCGTAGGGCGTGACGGTAAAGCACGTGTGAGTAAAACTGTGTACCTGGTCGGTGACTGCCGCGGCGACGGCCCCATTGGTGTGGCCAATTGTGGTCACTCCGATGCCCGTAGCAAAGTCAATGAAGTGATTGCCGTCGATGTCGATGAGAATCGAACCTTCAGCGGACTCAATGTAGACGGGAAGCGCAGCACCCACACCGGGTGGCACAACCTGCTTGCGTCGCTCGTGCATGGCCTGTGACTTTGGGCCGGGAATCGCGGTGACAACTTTGCGTTCCTGAAGCGTGGTGGGGGTGCTGGCAGAAATAGTCGACATGCGCACAAGTCTATGACTGCGTGCGGGAAGGGCAAGGATAGCAACCGCATTCGCGCATATTTCTTTGCCCGAAGATCGGCTTTGCGGTGGGAAGATGACAGTATGCGTCGCGTCATCATTTTGGGAAGTTCCGGGTCAATCGGAACACAAGCACTCGACGTCATTCGCGCGAATCCAACTCGATTCGAAGTTGTTGGGCTTTCCGTCGGGTCGAATCGTGACGTACTCGAAGCCCAGGCCTCTGCGTTCAACGTGTCAGACACGGCCGTTGGTCATGTCGATGCTGAGGCGTTAGTTCGATCCGTCGACGCGGATGTTGTTCTCAACGGCATCACCGGTTCGGTCGGTCTGGGTCCCACACTTGCCGCTCTCGAGACAAACAAGACATTGGCTCTCGCGAACAAAGAGAGCCTTATCGTTGGCGGCACGCTCGTCACCAACCTCGCCAAGCCTGGGCAGATAGTTCCGGTTGATTCGGAACACTCTGCGCTAGCACAGTGCCTGACCTCGGGCAGTCACGCGGAGGTTCGCCGGCTCGTGTTGACGGCATCCGGAGGACCGTTCCGTGGTCGATCGCGCGATCAGTTGGCCGCGGTCAC
>JBIISS010000131.1:0-4028 GCA_044340895.1 Microbacteriaceae bacterium | reverse complement strand
ATGCGCTACCACTTGCCTCATTCGAAGTGACTGAAGGGGCGCTGCCGGCCGGACTCACCCTCGACACTGTCACCGGTGCAATCACTGGCACGGCGACGCGAAGCGGGGAATACACCTTCTCCGTTACCGCCACGAATGTGCGCGGCAAGGTCGTCATGCCACTCACGCTTTCCGTTCGCACCGTTCCCACGACGCCATTTGTCACGATTCAGAACACCGTCTCAGTGGGTGACCCGGTCAGCGGTACGGCAACGTCAAGCGGATACCCCAGCCCCACCTTCAGCGTTGCCAGCGGCTCGCTGCCCCCGGGCGTATCCATCAACGCGCGATCCGGCGCCATTTCGGGCATTCCGTCGGCACCGGGCACGTACTCGTTTACTGTTGCCGCGACGAATGACGCTGGGCGTGCAGCTTCCGCGCCGGTGTCTGTGGCTGTCGAAGTCGTAAGTGACCCCGTGACCGATGTCGCAATCGCCGTTCCGGTCGGCGAAAAGGCATTCGGGGCACCCGTCGAGATTAAGTCTCAAGGATTAGCTCCGAGCGTCGCATTCTCGGTCACCGTGCGCTCGACGCCACAGGTTGTCGACAACGGCATGACGACGGCGGCGGGTGAGGCTGTCTCCGACTTTGAGATCCCCTCGAACCTGGAGCCGGGATGGCACTCCATCACGCTTGCTTCCACGGCACCCGACGGTTCGCCCGTAGAAGAGAAACTGTGGTTTGAGATCACTGACACGGGAATCCTAGAGACGGTAAGCAAGAACGAGCCAAGCGCCTCTGAGAAGGCGAATGCCACCAACGACGATGCCGCGTTCTACGAGGCAGAGGGCATCGATCCGGCGGCCGAGGTTGCCCCGGCTGAGGTGGCCAGTACCGTTCAGTCCGTGTCGAGCGTCGTTGCCTCGGTTGCCCTCGTTTCTGCCGCTGCCGCTGCCGCTGCAGCTGCCGCAGGTGCAGCTGGAGCCGCAGGTGCAGCTGGTTCAGCCGGGTCGGCGGGCTCCGCGGGTGGTTCCTCTGGTGGTGGTTCCGCCAGTGCGCGTACGAGCGCCGGAGGTGGCACCAACTCGTCAGGAAGCTCCGGGGGTTCATCCGGCGGCTCGTCGGGTGGCGGAAAAGACGGCGGTGACGGGGGAGACGACTCTGCCGACTACGGCTCAATGGAAGCTGATCACGACGACTTCGCCGACTCGGGTCTCGCCTGGGGTGACCGACTCGCGTGGTGGTCGAGCCCATTCATGCGTGCTCTCGACCGCATCACATTCGCGCTAACGGAGAGCACGTCCAAGCTGTCACCCGTGCTCTCGCGAATCATCAATGACGGATCTTACCTGCGCTCGATGCTCGGCGGGCTCATGATTTTCGTCTACATTGCATCCGCTGTTTTGGGTGCAGTGTCGGTTGATCCAACGGCAGACAACATTGCTTCCGCGGGTAACATTGCGGCTCTTTCGGTAATTCTGGTTCTCGGCACGCTCGATGCGTTCGCCGGGCTCATCGGAATCGCTACGTTCACAGTCGTCTCCGTTTCGATGTTCGGCATCAACACGGTGGGCGACATTCGCTACCTCGTCGCGATGTTTATCGCTGGATTTGCCCCGATTATCCTGGCCACAACCTTCCGCAAGATTCGCCGGCCGAAGATTGATTCGTTCACGACCCTGCTCGACCGCATCATTGACGTCTTCATGATTGCCTTCGTTGCGTCGCTGGCAACACTTTCTGTGGTCGGTGGAATCTCTGCCTTCGCCGGCGCCACGGTGCCGCTGGCCGATGCCGCCAAGGGATTGGTTTTCGTCATCACGGGAGTCGCGTTGATTCGCATCTTCCTCGAAGAGCTCGCCGCGCGCTACTTCACGGAGCGTCTCGACGCAATCAACCCAACCGAAGTGCCCGGCCCGGGTCTGGTCCAACAGTGGGTTTCGCTGCTCTTCAAATACGCCGTGCTCGTCTTGATGATCGGTGACATGGTCGGCTGGGGCTGGTGGCTCTGGACGGGTGCGTTCATCCTCTTCTTCCCTGGCCTGCTGTCGCTCGTGTTGCCCGACTTGCCAAAGTCGCGCATCCTGACTCAGCTCATCCCGGGCGGTCTTGCAGCGCTCTTGATGGCGACCTTGCTGACCGGATGGTCGGGAGACGCCGTGTCGGCGTGGTACGCCAACACCGACCTCTACGGTCCGATGTCGTTCCTGCTCGTGCCGTTGCCCGTCATCGCGGTGGCCATCGTGGGCATGTTCGCCGCCGGTGGCGACAAGTGGTACATGACCCGCTACCTCAAGTGGATCTACTACGTCGGCGGAATCGTCGTCTTCTCAGCAACGGTCTGGGTCACAGACTTCTTCGGTCAGATATTCGGCCAGTAAGCCATCAAAAGCCGTGACGCCTCTCGTTTGCCTTCGCTCGTCGAGCGGAAACGAGAGCAAGACACCCTGCACCAATCAGCGTTGCGGTGAGCGTCGAGAAAACGGGAAGCGCGGTGTTTGTGGATCCTGTATCGGGGAGTTCTGGATCAGTCGCTGGCGGGGACAGGCACGGATCCAAATCAAAGACAGTGTCTGAACCGCCAAACTGCTTGGTCACCCACACTTGACACCCATTCTGCGCAAAGGCGATGCCGCTGGCATTCCCCGCAAAAGGGATGGCTTCGATGAGGCTGAGATCGGTTGCATCGAAAATGCCCACCCGACCGCCGACCGGCTGCGACGCCCACAACTGCGAGCCATCGGGACTCACCGCCATGAATGAGGTCCTCTCTGTGGAGATCGACAATAGTTCGATGCCGGAAAGTACATCGAACATCTGAATGCTTGAGGCGACGAACGATGCGACATAGACGCTCGCACCGTCGGCCGAATAAGCAACGCTCTCCGGCATATCGGCCGTGTTGATGGCGACGACAAAGTCGCTAATGATTGAGAGGTCCATGAGGTACACCGTGTCGATGGCAGTCGCCACTGCCGCAAATTGGCGGCTATCCGGCGAAAATGCCAAGCCCGTGAGCGCTTGGCCAAACCCCCACCCTGCCACGAACGACCAGTCGGAGGTGTTGAACACTGACACGATGGGATCGAGCCCGCCATAGGCAACGGCAACCTTGCTTCCGTCCGGGCTGAGCGCCAATTGCTTCGGAGCGATGCCATCGAGTGTCGGGGGATTCGTGACCGATCCTGTGGCCAGATCAACGACATTCACCCGGTCATTCGAGGTGTCAGTGACGATTGCTCGCGTGCCGTCCGGCAAAATGGCGACGTTGGAGTAGACATAGTCAGTTCCCGGCAGTGGCCACGATGCGACGAGGTCCAAATTAGCGCCCGTCGTGTAGCCAATGAGTTCGTTGGTGGTCGTGGCGAGTGTCCACGTCTGTGCGCCATCGGGAGTTGTGGCAATGCGGTTCGGGTTGATGCCTGCCGTCACGGAGCGCTCGTTGACAACAGCAGCTGCCGCGGGAAGCGAAGAGCCGAAAACAGCTGCACCAATACAGAGGATTCCCATCGCACGGGCAACCAGTTTCATGAGCCCAAGCCTAGCGAGGGCCCGGTCGGCTAGGCAAAAGTGCCCTCGTGCGCCAAGATTGTCCGTTTTTTGTGCCCTGGCAGGCATTGTGAACTCGCCAGATGTCGGGGAGCCTTGGACAGATGGACGGCGCTTCGCGCGCCGACGACGAGCATGAACACGAACGTGATGACGCGCACGGCCCGGTAGCCCGCGTATTCCGTTGGGTTCTTGGGAAGTACACAATTCATCGACGTGCTCACTTTCGTTGGCGCTTGGTGCCCTCGGCAGGACTCGACTCCCCAGCGCACGGACCGTCGAAGCTGGTGCTTCGCCGGTAACCGGCGGCTGTGGGCCCACGAGCACGTTCTCGATCTACCAACGCCACGCCGATTCGGTGGCCTCTGGCCACACGACTCGACGTGCCCTCGGCAGGACTCGAACCTGCGACCAAGAGATTAGAAGGCTCCTGCTCTATCCTCTGAGCTACGAGGGCGTCACTCCACAACGTGGAACACCTTAAGTGTATGGCGTGGCCG
>JBIISS010000129.1:0-4037 GCA_044340895.1 Microbacteriaceae bacterium | reverse complement strand
ATTGCCGGCGCTGACTTCTACGTCTCGTTCGACAACGAGGGCGTTGGAGCAATCCAGGGTGGATGTATCGTTGACGGCCTCGCTGCTGCTGGCAAGGACCCCAAGACGGCTGTTGTCGTCTACATCGGTGGAGACGCTGCTGACGGTAACGCCAAGATGTTCCGCGACGGCGCTGTTGGCGTCATGGAAGCTGCTGGCATCACGGCCGCTGCTGAGCCTGCTGGTGTCTGGGACGGCGCAAAGTCGGCAACCAACTTCGAGCAGGCTTTGACCTCGCTCGGCGGCAAGGTTGACGCTGTATGGGCTGCTAACGACCCCAACGCTGGTGGTGTCATCGAGATCCTCGCTAAGAACGGTCTTGCTGGCTCGGTTCCAGTTTCCGGTCAGGACGCAACCCCAGCTGGTCTGGGCAACGTGTTGCTCGGATTCCAGAGCTGCACCGTGTGGAAGCCTGCTTCGCTCGAAGCTGCTGCTGCATCAGAAATCATCATTGCTCTGCTGAAGGGTGAGACCCCTACCGCTGAGAAGATGACCGCTGACGGAGTTCCTTTCGTCGCTGTTACGCCCACCAAGATCACCAAGGACAACGTCATTGACGTTATCAACGCTGGTGACGCTACCGCTGCTGACGTTTGCGTCGGCGACGTAGCTGCTGTGTGTGCTGAACTCGGCATCAAGTAACACCCGCTAGATGAGAGCCTCGCGCCGGCCAGAAGCATGGTCGGCGCGAGGTCTTTCAGCGGAAGAGGGCGCTAACGCCTAAGTTTTTATCCAGTGACCACAGAGTCACGCTGAGCAACCAATGTGTGACAGCTTTATCAAAGGAGATAATCGTGGCAAACACGCTCGTCGAGCTGAGCAACGTAACGAAGAGCTTTGGCCCGGTTGACGTTCTCAAGGGAGTCAACTTCAAGGTTGAAGAGGGCAAGGTCACCGCTCTCGTCGGTGACAACGGAGCCGGAAAATCCACTCTCATCAAGGGTCTCTCCGGGGTTCAGCCCTACGACGGCGGCACCGTCTCTTTCGCCGGTCAGGAAGTTAGCCTGCGATCGCCGCGTCAGGCATCGTCACTGGGCATCGAAGTGGTTTACCAGGACTTGGCCCTCTGCGAAAACCTGGACATCGTGCAGAACATGTTCCTCGGTCGCGAGGAAAAGCACTTGACTCTTCTTGACGAGGCGTCGATGGAATTCGCCGCTCAGAAGGCTCTTCAATCACTTTCGGTTCGCACCGTCAAGTCCGTGCGTCAGAAGGTTTCCTCGCTTTCGGGTGGCCAGCGCCAAACGGTCGCCATCGCCCGTTCTGTGCTTCGCAACGCCAAATTGGTGATTCTGGATGAGCCAACGGCGGCCCTCGGTGTCGCTCAAACCGAGCAGGTGCTCAACCTCGTTCGCCGGTTGGCTGACAACGGCATTGCCGTCGTGATCATTAGCCACAACCTTGCCGACGTCTTTGAGGTAGCCGACAAAATTAGCGTGCTCTACCTCGGCCAGATGGTGGCTCACGTGGATGCGAAGAAGACGACCCGCGACGAAGTTGTCGCGTACATCACTGGTTCCAAAACGCCTGAGGGAGTTGCTTAACATGACGTACACCACACCTATCGCCACGGGCCACGAGGGTAGCGTTCGTGACCAGTTCCGTGCATACCTTCAGCGTTTGCGCGGCGGAGACATGGGCGCACTGCCCGCCATGCTGGCACTCGTTGTGCTCGGCATTCTTTTCTCGTCGCTGAGCCCTTACTTCCTCACCACGGGCAACCTCGCAAACCTGTTCGTGCAAGCATCCGCGCTCATGGTCATTGCCTTCGCGCTGGTCTTTGTCTTGCTTCTTGCAGAGATTGATCTTTCTGCGGGTGTTACCGGCGGATCGGGAATGGCTGTCTTCCAGGTGTTGAACGGCAATCTGGGCTGGAACTGGATTGTCTCTCTCATCCTCGCCCTGGGAATGGGTGCCTTCATCGGTGCCTTCATCGGATTCTTTGTTTCCCGAATTGGTGTTCCCTCGTTCGTCGTAACGCTGGGTCTGTTCATTGCGTTGCAAGGATTCATGCTTCTCTTGCTTGGCGACGGTGGAATCTTCCGACTCGTGCAGCCTGAACTCAAGTCGATCATGAACAACAACATGCCCATCTGGGCTGGCTGGGTCATGCTCGCTATCGCGGTCTTCGGATCGTTGTCACTGAGCCTCGCTGACCGTCGACGTCGAACGAAGGTTGGCCTCCCAACGCGACCTTTCATCATGCTTCTCTTGAAAGTCGGCACAATTGCGGTCATTGGCGCAGTGATTGTCGGACTTCTCAGTGTCAACCGTGGTCAGGGATTGCTCGCTGTTGAGGGTGTTCCGATCGTCATCCCGATTGTGCTTCTGATTCTTGTCGTGGGAACGTTTGTGCTCGACCGAACCTTGTTTGGCCGATACATCTACGCGGTTGGTGGCAACCCGGAGGCCGCTCGACGCGCGGGCATTAAGGTTGCACAAATCCGCCTGTATGCGTTCATTATCTGTTCTTCTCTTGCCGTTGTGTCGGGGTTGCTTCAGGCGAGCCGCATCGGTTCGATTGAGTCGACAGCCGGCCGTGAGATTGTGCTTTCTGGTGTCGCAGCTGCCGTGGTCGGTGGCGTGAGCCTCTTTGGTGGCCGTGGTCGTCTGGCATACGCAGCCATCGGAGCTCTCGTTATCGCGATGATTGATAACGGCTTGGGCCTCATCGGGTTCCCTGCGGCGGCCACCTTCCTCATCACCGGTGGTGTTCTCGTCGCGGCAGCCACGGTTGACGCACTGTCGCGTCGTCGCTCAGGCGTCGCGCTCACGTAGCGCTCGTCACTTCATCTGCCATGCAGTCGATGACGCCGTTTCACACCGTAGCGAACTCATCGGGTGCCTGTCTGACGCTGAGTGCTTTTGGGGCCCGCCTTGTGGGCCTCACGTTGCCCGATCGTCACGGGGTGTTGGGGCCGGTCGTGCTTGGTTACGACTCGCCGAGCGATTACGTTTCGAACGTGAACACCTATATGGGTGCGACCATCGGGCGGGTTGCCGGACGCACGGCCAACGCGCACTTTGTCGGCGGCGGACTGGACTTCTCGCTCACGCCGAACAACGGACGACACACTCTGCACGGTGGGTCAGTTGAGACCTGGGACCGCGTTGAGTGGCAGGCCGAAGAGGTGACGGATGCGCGCGGCACGGGCATCCGGTTCACGCTCGTCAGCCCCGCAGGGTCAGAAGGGTACCCGGGCACGGTTAATGCGAGCTCGTCCTATCTGCTCAGTGATGACAATGTGCTCACGTGCGAGCTGCGTGCCGTTTCTGATGCGCGCACGCCAATCGCAATGACTCAGCACGCGTATTGGAACCTCTCGTCGGGTGGCGCTGGCACGGTCGTCGATGACGAGCTGTGGATCGCTGCTGATCGGCGAGTCGACATGACGACGGAACTCGTGCCCACGGGCGATGTCGTATCGGTCGAGGGCACCGGGTTCGACTTCACCCAGCAGCGTCGCATCGGCGCGCTTCTGCCGACAGACACGGGTGTTCCGTGGCCCGGCATCGATCACACGTATTTGTTGAATGGCCGCACGGCCGCGCTTTCTCCGTCGGCCGCGACCTCGCTGGCCACGCCCGTCGCGACGATGTATTCGCCCGCCACTGGTCGCCACCTCGAGCTTTTCACCACAGAACCCGCGCTGCAGGTCTACCTAGGTTGCCACCTGTCGGGCGAGGTTGGTCACGAGGGGGATGTCTATTCGGCGGGCAACGGAATCTGTCTGGAGACCGTCCGTTTTCCTGACACGCCGCTTTTGCCCGAGCTTCCGTCAATCGTCTTGGAAGAGGGCGCGGAATTTGTGCAGGAGTCGGTTTACCGGTTTACCGTTCGCTAGCCCGCGCGCGACATTTCTCAGTCTTTACCGCAAATTTCGTTTGCCCGCGGCGAGTCGCAGGTTGAGGATTTCCATCTGCGGGCAAATACTTCATTGCACTTGCATTCTGAATACGGTCCTGTATACACTCGTGAACACAAGCTTTAGTAGTTC
>JBIISS010000128.1:0-4059 GCA_044340895.1 Microbacteriaceae bacterium | reverse complement strand
GGCAGAGTTAGAGTTTCTCGATGTCGAGCCGCTAAGGCATGCGGTCCGTCGCGCCGATGGCGAGGCGAGTGCGTCGGGCTTGTCAAGGTCGGGGTCGCAAACGCCGCAAAATCCGCCGTCGCTCGACTTGGCCGACATCATCGGTCTCGACACCGCCATCGAAGCTCTGATTGTCGCTGCCACCGGCGGCCACAACATATTCATGGTCGGCCCACCGGGGGCGGGCAAGACGATGCTCGCGAGTCGTCTGCCGGGCATCCTGCCCCCACTCGATGAGGAACACGCTCTCGAAGTCGCCACAATTCGATCGCTCGTCGAAGGCTCACGTCGAGAAGTAAACCTCGCGACGACACCTCCGTTTCAAGCGCCGCACCACTCTCTTAGCGCCGCGGGCATGGTCGGTGGCGGGCCGGGAATCGTTCGGCCGGGAGTCGCAACGCAGGCTCATCGTGGTGTGCTCTTTCTCGACGAAGCACCCGAGTTCGCGACGAACGTACTCGATAGCCTGCGTCAACCGCTTGAGTCTGGGCACATCGGGCTGCAACGGGCTGCGTTCAGCGTCGAGTTTCCGAGTGACTTTCAGCTGGTGCTCGCTGCGAACCCGTGCCCATGTGGTCAGTCATCGGCGAGCAATGACGTCAAATGCACGTGCACGTCGGTGCAACGGCTGCGCTACCTCTCGCGACTGAGTGGGCCCCTGATGGATCGCGTCGACATCCACCTGACTGTTCCTCGCGCGACAACCGTCATACGAGACGAACTGACTCGGGTGACCACCACGGCGGATGCCCGCTCCCGCGTGCAGGCCGCTCGCGACATCGCCCTCTCGCGCTGGGGCGGCTTGTGTAATGCACGGGTTGCAGGCACGCAACTTCGCGGCGCGGGTTACCGGTTGCCCCGGGCCGTGACGTCTGCGATCGATGAGTCGCTCCAACGCGGAGGAATCACCCTGCGCGGGTACGACCGAGCACTTCGTCTCGCTTGGTCTCTCGCCGATCTCGACGGCACAACCACACCCAACGCCGACCACGTCGGTCGGGCCCTCTACCTGAGAAAAGGAATCCCGCAATGACCGCTTCTGTTCTTGACCGCGCGCGAGCCTGCGCGGCTGTTGCCGACCTGTACACGGCTGCGAACGACGACGTCGTTGCACGAATGGTGTGGTCGAGCGTGGTCGAACCGGGTGACCGCATCGCCGGAAGCCTCATCGACGTGTACGGGCCCGTCGACGCGCTCATGTTTGCCGAAACGACAACACACGCGGCCCGCGTCATCACGCAGACGCGCAACACACTGACCGACTGTGGGCACGCCACCACAGACGACGAGCTGCGCGACGGGCTCGGTCGGTGGTCAGCGCGACTCGCGGCGGGCAACGTGGTGGCGCAACTTGAGGCAGCGGCACGCGTGGGTGCGCAGGCCGTGATTCCGGGAGATGACGTGTGGCCGAGTGGCTTGGGTGAGCTCGGCAACCACGCTCCGCACGCGTTGTGGCTCCGGGGCGACCGGTCCACCCTGGAACGGGCCGGCCGGTCGGTCGCCATGGTCGGCGCGCGCGCATCCACGGGCTACGGCGAACACGTCACGATGGAACTCGTCTCCGGGCTCGTGCGCAAGCAGTTCGCGATCGTCTCGGGTGCGGCCTACGGAATCGACGGGATGGCCCATCGCGCCGCCCTCGCCGAAGAAGGCGACACCATCGCCGTGCTCGCCGGCGGCATCGATCGGCTCTACCCGAGTGGGCACGATGCTCTGTTGCAACGCATTATTGCGACCGGTGCGGTCGTCACCGAGATGCCGCCCGGATTCTCGCCAACGAAATGGCGGTTTCTGCAACGCAACCGGCTCATCGCCGCTATTGCTCAGGCAACCGTGGTGGTCGAGGCCGGTTGGCGTTCGGGGTCGCTGAACACGGCGCATCACGCCATCGAACTCGGGCGACCCTTAGGCGTGGTGCCCGGGCCGGTCACGTCAGCTTCGTCAGCTGGGTGCCATCGACTGCTTCGGGAAGAACCGTGCACGTGTGTGACCACCGCCGACGAGGTTGTCGAACTCGTCGACGGCCTCGATGCAACTCAGATGAGCGCGGCAGTGTCTCTGCGCGCTAGTGAGCAACGTGCGCTCGACGCGCTGGCTCAGAAACCCCGGTCAATCGACGACCTGCAAATCGCGAGCGGACTGTCACGTGCCGAAATCGAATCCGCCCTCGGTGTGCTCAGCTTGCACGCGATTGCTGAGGAGACACCCACCGGTTGGCGCCGACGATAAGTCGTCGGTGCCTGATTAGATGAAGACGTGAATGTGGATGCGGCACTCGACGAATTCGTTCGTCACCTACGTTCCGAGCGCGGGCTGTCGCCACACACGATCACCGCATACGAATCCGACTTGCGGTCGCTTCTCTCCTTCCTGTCCACCCGCGAGCAGAAGGCTGACGGTGAGGCCAGCGTCGACGCAATCACGGTCGAATCATTCACGGTCGACGCAATCACCCTCGACGCACTTCGCGACTGGCTCTGGGCCGAGTCGCAAGCGGGACTCACGAACAAAAGCCTCGCGCGCCGGACTTCTAGCGTGCGCGGATTCACGTCGTGGCTCGCACGCACCAACAAGATCACACAGGATGCCGGTTCCCGTCTCAAGACACCGAAACCCGGTTCAAGCCTGCCGCGAGTGCTCACACACAACGCCGTTACCGAGATTCTGGACGGGTTGAGCGCGGAGGCCGTCGGGGGAGAACCCCTCGCCATTCGCGACCTCGCAATCATCGAGCTTCTCTATGCATCGGGCATTCGCGTCAGCGAACTCGTCGGACTCGACGTCGACGATCTGAACCTCACCGACAACACTGTTCGCGTCACCGGCAAGGGGTCGAAAGAGCGCGTCGTTCCGTTCGGGATTCCCGCCGCACGCGCGTTACACCGATACGTGACCGAAGCTCGGCCAACGATTCGGACCGAGGCAGAAGCTCCGGTTCTGGCCGAGGCCAAACCCGAAACAATTAGCGGTGCCGCCGCAGTATTCATCGGTCGACGCGGGTCGCGCATCAACGTGCGCACGGTGTATCAGCTCGTCGCGAAACTTCTCGCCGACATCCCAGGCGCGGGGCCAATCGGCCCGCACACTCTGCGCCACACCGCGGCCACGCACGTGCTTGACGGAGGCGCGGATCTGCGCATCGTGCAAGAAATGCTCGGGCACTCCAGCCTCGCCACGACGCAGGTCTACACGCACGTGTCGAAAGAACGTCTCAAGGAGTCGTATCAGCGTGCGCATCCGCGCGCTTAGTCGAGTCACCGCGACAACGGCCCGTCACCCCACGGCTTCAACACTGACGGCCGTGCCCGCTCGAGCAACACGCGTGGCGACACATAGAACCCCTGGTACCGGGCTCCGAGGTGCACACATGCGCACGCGTGCGCGTCAGACCAGACAACATCTGCGAAATCGACCATGCCAAGTCTCTGGCCAGATTCGACAGAGTCACCGACGGAAACCACCGCACGCACCGGCTCGATAGACGAAACGACCCCACCGCCATGGTCGACAGTGATCACGCCCCGGCCGGCGACGAGGCCGGCGAACAGAACTCGACCCGAATCGGGTGAGCGAACATCCTGACCTTCGACGACCGCAATGTCGATGCCGCGGTGTCCGGCCGAATACTCGGTGGCGGGAGCTCGAAACTCGCGCGTCACGGTGCGGGGCGCATCCACCGGCCAGACCCACGAGTTGCTCAACACACCGGCGAACGCCGGCTCGGCGGGCAGAATCGCGGCCGACAACGACGCCGCGACAAGCAGGGAGACCCCGGCGCCCACCGTCACCGGCCAGCGGCGAGCCGATCGAACCGGAACAAACGTGTGACGACGAAGACGATGGATGCGCATGCGCGCACCCTCACACGTCACGCGAGACTAGTTCGCGCGTTCTGCCTCAAACTGTGCAAACATCTCTTCTTCACGAGCCTTGCGGGGATAGAAGATCCAGGTCAGGGCAGCACCCACGAGCATCGCGGCGATCCCGGTGAGGTACGCCGCGTCCGAGCCCGCCAAGAAC
>JBIISS010000127.1:0-4075 GCA_044340895.1 Microbacteriaceae bacterium | reverse complement strand
TCAGGCGCGTCGTTCGCAGTCAGAAGAAGCAAAGGATGCCCTCACGCAAGCCATGCGCCGTGTCGCGAGCATCGCGGTGGTGCACGACACCCTGTCTGAGGGTCTCAACCAAAACGTCGACTTCGACGACGTTTTTGAGCGCGTGCTCGGGCTCGTTGCCGAGGTGGCAGCGATGCACGGAACGACCGCGCACACGAGCTTCACCGGTTCATTCGGGTCTTTGCCGAGCACGTACGCGACGCCGCTGTCGCTCGCGTTGACCGAGCTTGTCACCAACGCCGTCGAACACGGACTCGCCGGCCGTGAAGGAACCGTGGTGATCGATGCTCACCGCGATGACGACCAGCTTCACGCGACGATCACTGATAACGGCATCGGCCTGACCGACGGCTCTGTTTCGGAGGGCCTGGGAACGCAGATCGTGCGCACACTGATTGAAGGTGAGCTGAGTGGCTCGATTGAGTGGGAGTCGCCTGCCGAGGGCGGAACGCGTGTGCGCGTGAGCATCCCGCTTCGATTCATGAAAGAAACCGGGATGACCGCCGTAACGGTCACCCCGGTCTAAGTCACATTCGCCGAATCAGCGGCGTGACACGTGTGTGCGCTGACTAGCCGGCGCGGCGGGCGCGAGCTGCGCGACGCTTGAGCGCGCGACGCTCGTCTTCACTCAGACCACCCCAGACACCGGAGTCTTGGTTGGTCTCGAGTGCGTACTGCAGGCACTGCTCAGAAACTGTGCAGCGGCCGCAGACAGACTTTGCCTTCTCGATCTGGTCAACTGCGGGACCTGTGTTGCCGACCGGGAAGAAAAGCTCGGGGTCGACCGTCAGGCAGGCGGAACTATCGCGCCAATCCATGGGGTACTCCTTGTGTAGTGGTGATTTCTTGGGTGTGGGTTTTCGCACGCGAAAAATCGTGTGGCGATGTGCCCGAGAGCTACCGAGAAACCGACTCAAACCGCATCCTCGAACGAGGGGCGATCCGCCCACAACGTTGGAGGGGAAACTCGATGTGAATAATGGTGACACAGTGATTACCAGCGTGTAAAGACTTTTTTTGAAATTGGTTGGAAACGAACGGAATGAGCAGCGTGGGGACGACGAATAAAAACCCTGATCAGAATAGAAAAAGTGCGACCCTGATTGGGCTCGGAATTGTTTTGCTGTTCGAGGCACTCGCACTCGCGATCGTGAGCGTGTGGTTCCTCGTCGAGATTCTCACGACACCAGTGAACTCGATTCCGGGATCAATCTTGACGCTCGCGCTGGCTGTGCTCGCGACTGCGTGGGTCGCCGCTGCGGGTGTCGGCGCATTCCGCGCCCGACCGTGGGTGCGAGCCGCTGCGTTGACCTGGCAGCTGTGCCAGTTGGCGATTGCGGTCGGCGCGTTTGACGGCATCTTCGCGCAACCACAAATCGGCTACGCGGTGCTCGTGCCGACCGTGCTGGCGCTCGTGCTGTTGTTCATGCCGTCAACGACAGCGGCCCTGCGCCGCGACGAGAACGACTAGAGCTCGAGTCGCCCCAAGTCGAAAAGACTAAAGCCCGAGCTTGGTGCGCAACATCGCAACGTGACCGGTTGCCTTGACGTTGTATAGCGAGTGCGAGAGTTTGCCGTCGGGACCGACGACGAACGTCGAGCGAATCGTGCCCATGACGGTCTTGCCGTACATGCTCTTTTCGCCATACGCGCCATACGCGTTGTGCACGGTGAAATCGGGGTCACTGAGCAGTGGGAACGTGATTCCGTCGTGCTCCTGAAACTTCTTGAGTTTCGCCGGTGCATCCTTCGAGATGCCGAGAACGACGAACCCGGCTGCCTGAAGCGACGACAGGCTGTCGCGGAAGTCGCAGGCCTGAGTCGTGCATCCCGGAGTCATTGCTGCCGGGTAGAAGTAGACGATCACGGACTTGCCCGCGAAGTCAGAGAGCGAGACGTTGTTGCCGTCTTGGTCGGGGAGCGTGAATGCGGGGGCAGTCGTGCCCTCGTCAAGTCGTACGTTAGCCATGACAAAACTCTAGTCGGGTCGGGCTAGTCCTTGAGCGTTGCAATCAGGCGCTGAAGCGAATCGAGTCGAACTGCGCCGCGAGCGTCGAGGGCACCGGATGCGACAGCCTCGTTCATCGCACAGTCGGGCGCATCGGGCAAGTGCGTGCACCCGCGCGGGCATTCTTCGGCAATTCGGGCAAGGTCACCGAACGCGTCGATGAGGTGGTTGGTATCAACGTGCCCGAGGCCGAACGAGCGCACACCGGGGGTGTCAATAATCCAGCCGGTGCGCGACCCTGAGCCCGGGGCAACAATTCCCTCGGGGGCGGTGAAACGCAGACAGATCGAACTGCTCGAGGTGTGGCGGCCGCGGCCGGTGACCTCGTTGACGTGGCCGACAGCGCGGTGAGCATCCGGAACCAGCGCGTTTACCAACGTCGACTTGCCCACACCCGAGTGACCGACCGCCACCGTCACATGGCCGACGAGGAGTTTCGCAATCTCGTCAAGGGGTGGGGCATCGGATCGGCTCGTGACCACAATCAAATCCAGCCCATCGAAGTGGGCAAGAAACTCGCTCGGGTCGGCAAGGTCGGTCTTGGTGATGCACAAAATCGGCGTGAGGCGCGCGTCGAACGCGGCCACGAGGTAGCGATCGACCAGACGGATGCGCGGCTCCGGATTCGCCGCCGCCACAACGATGAGCATCTGGTCGGCGTTGGCGACAATCACGCGTTCGACGGTGTCGGTGTCGTCGGCACTGCGGCGCAGCAAGGTCGAGCGCTCTTCGACCCGAACGATGCGCGCCAGGCTACCTTCGGCGCCCGAGGTGTCGCCGACAAGAGCGACGCGGTCGCCGGTCACAATCGACTTGCGGCCGAGTTCGCGCGCCTGCGTTGCGGTAACTCGAACCCCGTCGCTGTTCGTATCCTCTGTTTCGCCGCCAGATTTTTCGCCGCCAGACTCTTCGCCGGCGTCCAGCAACACGGTGTAGCGCCCGCGATCGACGATGAGCACCATGCCGTGAACCGCTTTCGCGTGCTCCGGACGCGTCTTCGTGCGCGGGCGGTTGCCTTTCGGGTTGGGGCGAACCCGAACATCCGACTCGTCAAATTCCGGGTCGTCGGCGTCGTCGTCACTCCACCAACTCATGCGGTGCGGGGCTCCACCATGTCACGCCACAGTTGGGCAAACTCCGGCAGCGTTTTCGCCGTCGTGCCGATGTTTTCGATGAGCACACCCGGCACGCGAAGCCCGATGATTGCGCCCGCGGTGGCCATCCGGTGGTCTTCGTAACTCAACCATTCGCCGCCGTGTAGCTCGGCCGGTTCGATGTGCAGGCCGTCGTCGAGTTCGGTCACGCGCCCACCCAGTTTGTTGATCTCGGTGGCTAGCGCGGCGAGCCGATCGGTTTCGTGGTGGCGGATGTGTCCGATTCCTGTGATTGTGCTCGGGCCTTCGGCGAGAGCAGCCAGTGCGACGAGTGCGGGCGCGAGTTCACCACCCGTGGTGAGATCCAGCGTGACGCCCGAAATGCGACCCGTGCCGGTCATGGTGACGAGCGCGCCAGCGCGTGTGACGGTTGCGCCGAACAACGGCAAGAGAGTGAGCAAGTCGTCGCCGACCTGGGTGGTGGTCGCGGGCCATCCGTCAATCGTGACTGTACCGCCGGTGACAAGAGCGGCCGCCAGGAACGGAGCCGCATTCGACAGGTCAGGTTCAATGTCGACCGCGCCACCGGCAATCGCACCGGGCTTCACAACCCAACGACCCGGTTCGGGCGACGAGGCCTCGACGCCGTGGGCTCGCAACACATCGAGTGTCATGTCGATGTGCGGGATGCTCGGCAAGCGCTCACCCGAATGGCGCAAGTCGATTCCGTTCTCGAAGCGTGCTGCCGACAACAAGAGGCCGGAGACAAACTGGCTTGAGCTGGAGGCGTCGATCGTGAGTTCGCCGCCCGCAACGCGGCCGGTGCCGTGGAGCGTAAACGGCAACGCACCACGACCCTCGTCGGCGATGTCAACGCCGAGCGCGCGTAGCGAAGAAATGGTGACCGACATTGGTCGGCGGCGGGCACCGGCGT
>JBIISS010000126.1:0-4087 GCA_044340895.1 Microbacteriaceae bacterium | reverse complement strand
TTTGATGCTGCCGGGGTGAGCCCCGATGACATTCGCTCGCTTGACGACATCCGTCGGTTGCCCTTCACCACAAAGGAAGATCTCCGACAGAATTACCCGTTCGGTATGTTCGCGGTGCCTGCCGATCAGGTCGCTCGCATCCACGCGTCGTCCGGTACCACCGGCAAGGCGACCGTCGTGGGCTACACGCAAAAAGACCTCGACGTGTGGGCGACCGTTGTGGCCCGCAGTCTTCGTGCATCCGGTATTCGAGCCGGCATGCGAGTGCACAACGCGTATGGGTACGGACTCTTCACGGGAGGATTGGGTGCACACGCTGGCATTGAAAAACTTGGAGCGACAGTCATTCCGGTGTCGGGTGGGCAGACTGCTCGCCAAGTGCAGCTAATTCAGGATTTTGCTCCAGACGCGATCATGTGCACACCGAGCTATCTCCTCACCATTGCTGACGCAATGGAGGAGGCGGGCATGGACCCTCGATCGTCGAGCTTGAAGGTTGCGGTGCTCGGTGCGGAACCTTGGACAGAGCAGATGCGCCAAGAACTCGAAGAGAGACTTGCAATCGACGCCGTCGATATCTATGGGCTCAGCGAGGTCATGGGGCCGGGTGTGGGCAACGAATGCGTTGAGACGAAAGACGGACCGCACATCTGGGAGGACCACTTTTATCCCGAGATTATTGATGCGGAAACGGGCGAAGTCCTGCCCGACGGTTCCGAGGGAGAGCTCGTCTTCACTTCGCTAACGAAGGAAGCGTTCCCTGTAATCCGGTACCGCACCCGCGACCTCACACGCCTTCTTCCGGGCACAGCTCGACCGACGATGAGGCGAATCGCCAAGATTGTTGGACGCAACGACGACATGATCATCCTTCGCGGAGTAAATCTCTTTCCGACGCAGATTGAGGAGATTGTGCTGGGCATGGCTGAATTGTCGCCACACTTCATTCTCGAGTTGCGTCAGGCAGGCCGGATGGAATCTCTCACGGTGAAGATTGAACGGCGTGCCGAGATTGCGACCGGAGCAGCCGAGGAGGGTGCCAAGCAGCTCGTTCGTCGAATCAAAGAAATCATCGGCACGAGTGTTGATGTCGACGTCGTTGACCCCGGAACGTTGCCACGGTCGGAGGGCAAACTCAAGCGCCTCTACGACCTCCGTTGAAGAGGAGAAGACATCATGACAGAGGCTTTTGTGGTCGATGGTGTTCGCACGCCGATTGGTCGATACGGAGGCCTGTTGTCGAGCGTGCGCCCAGATGATCTTGCGGCCATCGCCGTCGCTGAGCTCGTCGCGCGCAGCGGCATAGACCCCACCATGGTCGATGACGTGATCTTCGGCGCTGCGAACCAGGCCGGTGAAGACAACCGCAATGTCGCTCGCATGGCGGTGCTGCTTGCGGGGTTGCCCGACTCCGTCCCGGGAATCACGGTGAATCGGTTGTGTGCCTCAGGCCTCTCCGCTGTGCATCTCGCTGCGAGCATGGTCAAATCAGGCGAAGCCGATGTTGTCATCGCCGGAGGTGTGGAGTCGATGACGCGCGCCCCGTGGATTCTGGCCAAGCCGGAACGCGCCTTCAGCAAGCCAGGGGAAATCGTCGATTCGTCACTTGGCTGGCGATTCGTTAACCCCCGGCTTGCTGCGCGCGAGAAGGCGACGTTCTCGATGACGGAAACGGGTGAGTACGTCGGTGAACGCGAAGGTATCAGTCGAAACGACGCGGATGCGTTCGCTCTCCGTTCCCACGAGCGCGCCCTCGCAGCAATGTCCGCAGGTCACTTTGATCGCGAAATTGTTGCAGTTGAGACGCCTCTGGGCGTGACTGTAACAAGGGATGAGGGCCCGCGAGCAACGACGTCACTCGAGGTGCTTGCCGGCCTCAAGCCGGTTGTACGCGGCGGAAACCTCGTGACGGCTGGCAACTCATCCAGCCTCAATGACGGCGCAGCCGCCGTTCTCATTGCCAGCGAGAATGCAATCCAACGACTCGGACTTACTCCGCGCGCCCGCGTGGTTGGGGGAGCATCCGCAGGTCTCGCGCCGGAGGTCATGGGCCTCGGACCAGTGCCCGCGACAAACAAGCTCCTGGAGCGCACGGGCATTCGCGTAGACCAACTTGGGGCGGTCGAGCTCAATGAGGCGTTTGCCACTCAGTCACTCGCGAGCATGCGGCTGCTCGGCCTCGACGAGGCAGTCGTGAACGCAGACGGTGGTGCCATTGCGCTGGGACACCCTCTCGGAGCATCCGGGACAAGAATCCTCGTGACTCTCCTGGGTCGCATGGAACGAGACAAGGCACAGTTCGGGCTGGCAACAATGTGCGTCGGCGTTGGCCAAGGAGCCGCGCTCCTGGTGGAGTCTGTCTGATGATGTCGACCATTGAAGTAGACGACAGTCAGAGCGATCGGCTGCGTGTGCGGCTCAATCGACCTGCGGTGAAGAACGCAATCGACCGAGTGATGGTCTCTGAGCTGCATGATGTGTGTGCGCGGCTGGAAGCGGATCCGCGCATCCTTATTGTCAGCGGTGCCGGCGGGGTTTTCGCATCTGGGGCGGACATTGCTGAACTTCGCGAACGTACGGCCGCTGATGCGCTCGAGGGCATCAACTCCAAACTTTTTCAGCGAATTGCGTTGCTGCCTGCTCCGGTGATCGCCGCGGTTGACGGCTGGGCGTTGGGGGGAGGGGCCGAATTGGCATACGCGGCAGATTTTCGCATCGCGTCGACTCGTTCGCGCTTTGGCAACCCCGAGGCGTCGCTGGGCATCATCGCTGCGGCTGGCGCAACCTGGCGATTGGCCGAACTCGTCGGTGAAGGGCTCGCGAAAGACGTGCTCCTGGCTGGACGCATTTTGTCGGCCAGTGAGGCGCTCGCCGCGAGGCTTGTGACCGAGGTACACGAACCAGATGAACTTGATGCAGCCGCAGACGCGCTGGCCGATCGCATTGCGCAGCTTGACCCACTTGCGGTGCGAGAGACCAAGCGCGTCATGTCTGCCAATCGGTCTGAACATCCACGCATTGATGATGAGGCGCAAGCTGTGTTGTTTGAATCGCCAGAGAAGCATCGCCGCATGACCGAGTTCCTTGAGAGGCGTCGTAAATGAACGCTGTGCCAACACGCGTCGGCGTGGTCGGTGGAGGTCGCATGGGCGTGGGAATCGCACATGCCTTCCTTCTCGCTGGATCGTCAGTAAAACTTCTCGAACGAAACGACGAGGCTGCCGCTCATGCACTGGATGCGCTTTCGGCCGCAATTGATGAGAGCATCACCCGCGGGACTTCAACCGAGTCGCGAGAAGTTCTGCTCGCACGTTCCGAAGTGACTGTTGAGGCCGTTGATCTTGCTGAGAGTGGACTCGTGGTCGAGGCCGTTCCGGAAGATTTCGCGCTCAAGGTTCAAATGCTCGCGAAGATCGAAGTGCTCGTGGGTACTGACACCTGGCTCGCCACAAATACCTCGTCATTATCCATTTCCTCAATTGCCGGGGAGCTCTCTCGGCCCGAGCGATTCTGCGGTCTGCACTTCTTCAACCCTGTTCCTAGTTCGACTCTCGTCGAGATCGTGCGCGGCGAAAAATCCGCCCCGCAACTCATTGAACACGCCCAGGAGTGGGTCGTGGCGATCGGGAAAACTCCGATCACCGTCAACGATGCTCCCGGCTTTGCGAGTTCGCGGCTCGGCGTCGTCATTGCACTCGAAGCGATTCGAATGCTGGAAGAGGGCGTCGCTTCTGCCTCCGACATCGACGCAGCGATGGTATTGGGTTACAAGTTCCCGGTGGGCCCGCTGCGCCTCACCGACATGGTGGGACTTGACGTACGACTAGGAATCGCCACCTACCTGCAGAGCGAGCTCGGGGAACGATTTGCTCCACCCGCACTTCTGCGCAAGATGGTCGAAGAAGGCAAGCTTGGGCGCAAGAGCGGAGAAGGGTTTTATCGATGGGGCGATTAACGCTTCTCAACGATGAGGTTCGTAATGCGCACCGTGCACAGTCGAGCGCCAGTCTGATCTGTCATCACGACCTCATGACTCGTCACAGTATTTCCCAATCGAATAGCCGTGGCCACTCCTGTGATGACTCCC
>JBIISS010000125.1:0-4099 GCA_044340895.1 Microbacteriaceae bacterium | reverse complement strand
ACCTCGTGACCCCCATCAAGTTTCTTTATCCGGTGCAGCACAAGTGGTGGGAGCGCGCCTACATCGGCGCGGGCATGATGCTCTACGACGCGCTGTCGTACATCGGCGGGCGTTGGCCGGGCGTGCCTCACCACCGCCACTTGTCTCAGCGCCAGGTGAAACTTGCGAGTCCGAGCATCGACACGACCAAGATCATTGGTGGGCTCTCGTACTTCGACGGCCACGTGGATGACGCGCGGTACGCAATCACGCTCCTGCGCACCGCCGTCGCTGCCGGAGCACATGCGACAAATCGCACGTCGGTTGTGGAGTTCTTGAAACAAGGCGACCGAGTTGTGGGTGCGCGCTGCCGTGACCTCGACACGGGTGAAGAGTTCGACATTCGTGCGCGAACCGTCTTGAACGCGACTGGTGTGTGGACTGGCGAGACGCAGAAAATGGTCGGCGAAACCGGGCACGTCAAAGTGCGGGCGTCGAAGGGCGTGCACATCGTGGTGCCTCGCTCGGCTTTCAAGTCGACGATGGGCCTTTTGCTTCGCACCGAGAAGAGTGTCCTATTCGTGATTCCGTGGAACCGTCACTGGATTATCGGCACGACTGACACCGACTGGAATCTTGACCTCGACGAACCGGCGGCGACGTCGAAAGACATCGACTACATCCTCGAACATGTCAACAGCGTGCTGTCGATTCCGATCACGCGCGACCAGATTCAGGGCGTCTTTGCCGGTCTGCGACCGCTGATTGCGAGCGACGACACCGCCACAACGGCCAAGCTTTCGCGTGAGCACGTCGTTGCTCACGCTGGCCCCGGGCTCGTGTTGATTGCCGGCGGCAAGTGGACGACCTATCGCGTGATGGCTCGAGACGCGATTGACACGATTGCCGAGCAGCTCGCTCGCGACACGGGTCGCGCTGTTCCTGCCAGCACGACCGAGTCATTGCCACTTATTGGTGCCCATGGTTTTGACGCGGCGTGGATGCGCCGCGCACGCGTCGCGAAAACGACCGGCATTTCACTCGCACACATGGAGTTGCTCCTGCGCCGGTATGGCTCCGAGGTCGACTACCTCATCGAGTTGATCGAGGCGGAGCCCGCGTTGGCTCAACCCCTCCCCGGTGCGCGTGAGCATCTCGCTGTCGAGGCAGTGTTCGCCGCATTACACGAGTCGGTGCGCCACCTCGACGACGTTTTGGTGCGACGCATGCGAATCTCATTCGAGTCTGCCGACCGGGGCACCTCAGCGGCCCCGGTTGTGACTGACTTGATTGCGCCCATCCTCGGCTGGAACGCATCCCGCCGCAACGCGGAGGTACAGAGTTACCTCGAACGCGTGGCCGCGGAGCGCGCGAGCAACGAGCAACCCACCGATGAGTCTGCGGAACGCGTGCGGTTGTCGGTGCCCGAGTCGGGCATCCCGGGACTGGTGGTTTCATGATGTCTGAGCGCAAGAAACCGGTCTCCGTTCGCCAACTGGCGTTCACTCCGCAGTGGATCGCCATGCTCGTGCTCGCTCTCGTGGTGGCTGCGGTGTTCGCGTGGCTTGGCAAATGGCAGATTGAGCGCGCAATCATTCAGGGCGCCAAAGACAGCTATGACACCGAAGTTGCGGTTCCGCTCGAGAGCATCACGGAGCCCGGTAAGCCGATGGTCATCGAAGCTGGTGGCCGGCGCGTGACGTTCGACGCGACGCTCGATCGCGGATCGCTCATCGTGGTCGGTAACAGATCAAACGAGGGCGTCATCGGCTGCTGGGTCACCGGGCGCCTGGTCGGCAATTCGGGCGCGCTCGCCGTCGCCCTCGGGTGGGCTCCAACCCTCGACGAGTGCGAGTCAGTGCGAGAGTCGATGTCGGGGATGATCACGATTCAGGCCTTGCAACCGTGGGTTGGTCGGTACTCACCAGCTGAAGGGCCCAATCCCCCGCCCGGAAACACGAGTGGCGTTGATCCGACTGCGTTGAACTACATGTCGGTGGCGGCTCTCTACAACCTGTGGCCGGAAAGCTCGTCTCCCGTGTACGCGGGCTACCTCATCTCTGAAGGACTGCAATCGGATGACTCATCAACCCCTGAGGGTCAACTGAGTCAGATCTCGTCGAGCCCGCCGATTACGGATGCGTCGCTGAACATCCTGAACATTTTCTACGCACTCGAGTGGGCGTTGTTCGCTGCCGGGGCGGTGTTCCTCTGGTGGCGCCTGTTGCGGGATGATTTCGAGCGACGCACAGAGGACGATTAGCGAAAACCGTAGACTTGAGCCATGGCGAACACACCTCGGGAAAAAGACATTCCGCGCATCCCGAAGGCACTTCGGTTCTTCCAGGTCATGGCTTACATCACGGGAACATTCCTGTTGTTGCTCATTGCGGAGATGTTCGTCAAGTACATGATCGACCGCGATTCGTGGGCGGTTGTCGCACCGTCGATGGTCTTCGACCCCATTAGCGGGCAACAGATTTTTGTCGAACCTGGTTTCGAGATCGAAGGCTTCGGCCCGAACGGACTCTTTGCGCTCGTTCCGAGTGACACCGTCACGGCGTGGAATGTGTCGCTCACCATCCTCATCGTTCACGGGTGGCTCTACGTCGTTTACCTGCTTGCGTGCTATCGACTGTGGAACCTGATGCGGTGGCGTTTCTTTGACTTCCTGCTTCTGGCGCTCGGCGGAATCGTGCCGGTGCTCTCCTTCATTCTCGAAGGAGTGTTCACTCGCCGAACGCGCAAGTTCTTGGCTCAGCACGCCGCAAAGTTAAATGCGGCGTCGAAGGCGGCGGCGAAGGCCACGAAGTGAGCACTCCCCGCCCGGTTCTCGTTGTCGACTTCGGGGCTCAGTATGCCCAGCTGATTGCCCGACGGGTGCGTGAAGCGGGTGTGTATTCCGAGATTGTTGCGCACAGTATTTCTGCCGCCGAGGTAACGGCAAAAAACCCCACGGCCATCGTGCTCAGTGGCGGCCCGTCGAGCGTCTATGAGCCCGGTGCACCGAGTCTCGATGCTGACATTCTGAAACTCGGCGTGCCGGTGTTCGGCATCTGTTACGGATTTCAAGCGATGGCCCGCGCGCTGGGCGGAACGGTCGCGCAGACCGGCGGGCGCGAATATGGCGCCACCGACATGCACGTCGTCAAGGATCACCCGCTCGTATCGGGTCAACCGACTGATCAGACGGTGTGGATGAGCCACGGCGACCAGGTGGCAACTGCACCGGATGGATTCGTCATTGTCGCGAGCACGGCAGCCACTCCCGTTGCGGCATTCGCCAACGACGAGCTCAAGCTCTATGGCGTGCAGTGGCACCCCGAGGTCAAGCACTCGCAGTTCGGTCAGCGCGTGCTCGAAAACTTTTTGCACACGGCGGCCGGCCTGCCCAACGATTGGAACAGCGGCAACGTCATCGAGTCACAGGTTGCGTCGATTCGCGAACAGGTTGGTGGCGGGCGCGTGATTTGCGGCTTGTCTGGCGGTGTTGACTCCGCTGTGGCAGCTGCTCTTGTGCACCGCGCGGTGGGCGACCAGCTCGTCTGTGTTTTCGTCGACCACGGATTGCTTCGTCAAGACGAGCGCCGACAGGTCGAAGAAGATTACGTCAAGGCAACCGGCATTCGTTTGGTCACGGTGGATGCGCGCGAGCAGTTCCTCTCCGCGCTCGCCGGGGTAACCGACCCCGAGCAGAAGCGCAAGATCATCGGGCGTGAGTTCATCCGCACGTTCGAGCAGGCCGAGCGCGACCTCGTCGCCGAGGCCGCCGCCGACGGCGAGCCGATCAAGTTCTTGGTGCAAGGCACCCTGTACCCCGACGTCGTCGAATCGGGTGGCGGATCAGGCACCGCGAACATCAAGTCACACCACAACGTGGGCGGGCTCCCCGACGACCTGCAATTCGAGCTCGTCGAGCCGTTGCGCACGCTGTTCAAAGATGAAGTGCGGGCCATCGGGCGTGAGCTCGGGTTGCCCGCTGAGATTGTGCAACGACAGCCGTTCCCCGGGCCGGGGTTGGGCATCCGCATTGTGGGCGAAGTCACCGAGGAACGCCTCGACCTGCTGCGTCACGCTGATGCAATCGTGCGCGAAGAGCTCACGCTTGCGGGCCTCGACC
>JBIISS010000240.1:0-4116 GCA_044340895.1 Microbacteriaceae bacterium | reverse complement strand
ACGAGGCAAACAAGCCGAGCTCAAATCTTCCAGTCATCCACGCCGGCATGAAAATGCCCGCCAGGGCGACCCCGAGCAGGGAAGAGAGCGCCAAAACAACGGGTGCCAAAAAGTTTCGTTTCCCTGCAAGGCATCGTGCTGCGATGAACTGAATCCCGCTCGTGAGCACCCACATCGTCACAGCCAGGAGCGCGACCAACCCCAATGCTTCAGAGACGGGTAACACGCGTGTCATGGGCAACATGACCCACAGTGCGAAGAGTGTGACACCGGCGAGCGGATTGAGCGATCTGGTATCCATCATCTTGCGCAGAAACTTCTGCCAGTTAGCTGGTTTCGCAGGAACTGTGACCCCTCGATCTAACAGGTCGGCCTGACGGTTCAGGGCGAGCGCAATGGGGCGAATCACCTCATCGATTGAAGACCGAAACGCTGAAAGCATTCGTTCTGGAGTATCAAGCAGCTCAGGACTAAGCGACTGCTCAAGCTGTGAGACCGTCTGCTTCAACAGTGCAGCATTCCTCTCTCTCTGATGTGTTCGCCTGGTTTTAAGTTCGGCGATACGCCGGCGGATGCTTTTGAGCTCTCGCCGCTGATTCGCAGACTCGACCACCAATCCGAAAATCACCACAACAATGAGCAAAAGAAGAACAAGCGTGCTCATAGTGCTCAGAATGCGCGGCAAGAGGTTGAGTTCGGTTGTCAGCCCAAGCAGCCGCGCAGCCGCAGCGTAAAGAATTCCCCGCAGAGTGGCGAAACCCACGATGACGCCCAAGAGCACCATCCACCGAGATGCGCTGCTGATGTGGCGAATGAACAGGCGATCGCACACCCAGATTCCGAAGAAGAACAATGCTTGTCCACCCAACACGAGGGCAACCCGCTCAGTAACAAACTGCGTTCCGTTGAGCGAGGTATCGCCGAGGTTCGCCGTAACTGTGAACAGAGAAATGAGCAGGATGACCGGCCCGCTCAACACGTTCGACGAGGTGAGATAGCGACGGAGCAGGTTCATATTTACACTGGTGTCTCGTCGCGCACAGAAGTGAAGGTGAGGCGTTGGAGTCGAAGGGCCGCGTCAACGCGTTGATTGCGCTCCGCGGACTTCCCGATAGAGAGAGCTTTATACCCGAGGGCGATGTAGTGTTCGACGGTTTTGTCTGAGACATCAAGCGCCTCTGCGATGAAGCGATTGCTGTACCCTTCTGCCAGTAGTTGAATTGCTCGACGAGGCTTCTCTCCGAGCTCATCAAGATCAGCAGTGATTCGGGTTGGTGTCATCTGCGTGTCTTGCTTTCCGCGGATGACCTGATCAATAACCCCTATTAGATCATCAGTGCCACCAATTTGGTGCTTGCTCACAAAGCCTGCGTCGGATGGCACACCGAGGCCGTCTTGGCCTGCTTTGCCAATGTCCTCGACTGCGGTGAGGTATACCTGCGCAACTTCGGGATGCTCGAGAGCCAGGAAGTGACCAAAGTGAAGGCCGCTCACACTTCCCTTTAAGTGAATGTCGATTATCGCAATGTCTGGGTCGAATCGACGCACGGCTTTTTTGGCCTCACCTGCGGATTCGACAGCCTCAACCTCGAACCCCAAATCGGTCAAGTCTGACTGCAGCAAGCATCGCATCAGACGCTCATCTTCCACGATGAGCAAACGGCGCCGGAAACCAGTCATCTACGGGAATTCTATTGACTGCAATCCCACATGACACCCCCCCTTTAGGGTTTTCCCTAAACAATGCTGGTCTGAGAACGACCGACACTACATTTTTTAGAGAAAAGTCGCTGAAGCTTTTGGTGCATGCTGCAAGATTCTGGCAAGTCGCGATTGGAAAACATTGGCAACACGATCAACGACAGCTAAGTCGAAGCTGTCTGACATCCTTATGGCATCGCTTGGCTTCGTTTTGCTTTTTTTGCACGGCGCTTCTCTGGCCGCTGAACCCGAAATCAAACCCGTGGCGCAACCCGCAACATTTGACGGGATGCGCCAGGTATGAACCCCATCTCAACTCTTTTTGCGCAATCAGGTCAGCAGTCGACACAGCCGGCTCTTGTTCACGCTGATTTTTCGATGACATACGAACAACTCACAGACACCGTCAAGCGCATAGCCACAAGGCTTGAACAAGCGGGGGTGAGGCATGGAAGCATCGTCGGGCTTCGAATACGACCTGAGATAGAGGCTTTGTTCACCCTAGCCGTTATGCAACTAGGGGCAACTTCACTGCACGCTTCAGAAGTTGTTGTTGACGGCTATTCCGAACACATCGATTTACTCTGCACTGATGATGAGTTTGTTCGAGCAAGCGGTCCTTCGAGCCTGAATGTTAATCTCGATTTCATTCAGAGCCTTGCCTCTGTGCGACCGAGAGACGAATGGGTTTATTTTTCAGAACATGATGTTTGCCGCATTGTATTTTCGAGCGGAAGCACAGGTACGCCGAAAGGCATTCCTTTCACCGTCGCGTATCTCGCCGAGCGAATCCATTCAGCCGAACAGAACTGGATCCCTCCCACCCCGTTCATTTCTCTTCTCGGGCTTGATACTGTCTCAGGATTTCTGACCTTCATGTGGGCGATGGTCAGGAGCGAAACATTTTTTATCAGTGGTGATTCAGCCACAAATGTTGGCACGATACTGAACCACAACATCACTGCGATCAAAACTTCACCGGCCAAACTCAATGACCTTCTTGATCATGTGGAGCAGCGAACCCAGAAATTACCTTCGCTGCACACTGTGGAGGTTTTGGGCAGCCTCTTAACTGCACGAACCATTGAACGGTGCCAGAAGGCACTCAACACAACGCCGCTGTATCTTTACGGCTCCACTGAAGTGGGAACCGTTTCGAAAGGAGCCGTCAAGGTCGATCAACCCGAAAACGTCGGAACGCTCGTATCTGACATCACTGCAGAGACTCTTGGCGACGACGGGCTTCCCACTCGGCCTAGAACTATTGGTCGGTTGAGGTTTCGAAAGAAATCTATGCCGGTGGGCTACTGGAACGAAGGCAACCCCAAACCAGATCAAGGATTTCATGAGGGATGGTTCTACTCTGGCGATATCGCAACAATCACGCTTGACAATGAACTCATCATTCACGGGCGCAGCGATGATCTTGTGAACGCCGGTGGCACAAAATTCACACTGCAGCAGCTTGATTCGTGGCTGCAGAACATCAATTTATTCGCGGATGCTGCGACTGCCCAATTCTCTGACGCCAACAGTGACACCAAAATAGCCGTGGCTTTTGTGAGCAAAAACTCCATCAGTCAGGACGCAATAATGGGCCAACTTAACAGGTTTCTCCCCGGTCTGCCGATAGGCGCAATCATTCGACTGGCAGAAATTGAACGCAACCCCGTCGGCAAAGTAAACCGAAGCGCCATTTTGTCGAAGCTTCACCAAACAGAAAGAGTGACATGAAAAAATTCGCTGCATTAGGCTCTGTAACACTCATGGCGACAGGAGCCGCCGTGACGGCCAGCCCAGCCAACGCGGTTGTGCTTGCAGACTGTGGAACGCACGGCAACGCCACCGTTGAACTTATCAACAACAGTATTTGTAGCGTTACGTTCTCGAGTGCTGGCGCGTACACGTTCACCGCGCCAGAAGGCGTTACGCAGCTTGAAGCCTTACTCGTTGGAGCTGGCGCAGGGTCATATTGGATACTTGCTGGTTATGCCGGTGGTGCCGGAGAGGTCCTCTTCGTTGACGAATTAGACCCAGCGGTTTCCCATTCAGGCGATTTAGGTGCAGGCGGGTCGGTCACGGGAGGGCAGATTGTCCAAGCTGAAATTTCTACTCTGGGTCCCACCACAGCATTGGGCGGAGACATTTTTGATGGGGGGCCCTATACTGCGGCGAGCGGATCCGGAAACGGGGGCTTCACGAATCCTACTGTACCAAACCCGACCTGGGGTGGCGGCGCTAAGTCTGCTGCCAGCAGCACGAACGGTGGCACTGAAGGAAGCGGTTACTTACCGAGCGACCCCACGCTCACACTGGGTAGCGCATTATTCCCGGTGGTCTCAGGCGAACGTGAACTCGGCCGTGGCGGCAAGCCCACTACGTCGCTCCCCACACAATTTATTGGATGGGGTGGCA